>CAZRXJ010000283.1:0-4103 GCA_964604025.1 uncultured Saprospiraceae bacterium
ATTATAGAGTCGACTCATCTTGATCGTCACATTGCTAGGGTTATACCCAAGATCTATGTGAAATATGTGGTCGTATCCTTCATAACCATAAGATGCATGGGTGCATGAGCTAAAGTCATAGTTGTTCTTGTTAAAAGAGTTGTTGCCACCTTCATTGACATACAATACGCTACCACAGCTCAACGCCTGCCCTGAGGTACAGTTGTCATAATAATTGTAGTCATTGTAAGTCGGTGTTGTGCTACCACTACAGTTAACTAAGATCTGGAAGTTAGAATTGTTATATGAGTTGACGCCATCAACCGATATGTAATAGATACCTGAGCCCCCCGGAATATAAATGGACTCGGGTCCTAATCCTACACTTGTACTTGCTCCTTGACAATTGGCCATGCCAGCTGAGCTATAACCAGATTGGCAACTTTTAAAAGCGAATAAATCAAAGTTGGTGGTATGACCAGTAAGACTGATCGTTATGTCCTTAGGTGTAGATCCAACATCTATCCAGAACAGATAATCCATGCCATCATATGGATATGAAGCGACAGCAGTTCCTGTATAGCAACTGGTAAAGTCATAGTTTCTATAATCTAAATTATTGACGAATTGTGCAGTTTGCCAATGAGCAGTACCACAATAAAGTTCTGTTGCTCCAGCACAAGAAAACACCATCTCTTCTTCTGCTTCACTTGGATATGAATCAATAGCGTTAATATCAGATGAAACAAGAACTAATAGGCTAATTATTAGATAGTTAAGGTAATTCATAGGGTAGAATTAATTAATTAGTTGATTACAACAGAAAGGTAGCAAACATATATAAATATCACTATTTATTAGGCTTAATTGACGTCCAACGGCTATAACCTTTATGGTATACCCTTGCGTTATAGTCCATAGGATGGTTTTTCATGATAGCGACGCTCATGAAGATGATGAAAAATAAGATTGATATACCCACTGGTCGAACGAGAGCGTGTGTTGGTAGATCAAATAGATCAATTCTTAAGAAAATGTGAAAATTATGTAACAAATATCAAGGTAGAGCCGTCAATCTGATGTTGTCTTATGACAATAAACTGTTTTAAAACTTAAAAAATACTTACCATGAAAAATATGTTTGTGTTGGCATTTGTCATGATCACTATGATCGGCTACAGCCAAAACTTTATTGATCGCAACTTCAGTCAATATGAAGATCTTGATGAAACAAAAGTTATCCATGTAACGGCTAAGTCTTTCGAACTTGCATCTTTTGTGATACCTACTAATGATGATGAAACTAAGGAGTTAAGTGATTTTGTGGGCTCGATAGAAGCACTTGACCTGATCTCAGTACCAGACCTTGCTAATGCAAAAGCAGAATACACGAAAGGTAAAAACATACTGGACAAGACATTTGAAGAACTTGTTAATATTAAAGACAAAGGGAGTCGATTCTCCTTGTATATCGATCAAGAAAATGACGTAGTCTATGAGCTGGTTGGTATAGGAAATGATGAAGGTGAGTTCTTCGTAGTATCCATCACAGGGGCAATGGATCTTGCTACACTTTCATCAGTAATTAGTAAGATAGACTCTGATCAACTAAAACCTCTGAGCAAAATTAAATCTTATAACGCTACTGACTTTGATATATATCCTAATCCTGTAAGTGGGTCTACGGGATTGCAAATCAACATCCCAGACAATCTTATCGGCGGTCAAGGATCTGTAATTGATATGAATGGAAGTGTTATAAGAAGCTTTTCGATAACCGACAATAGTCAAACAATTGATACAGGTGATCTAACACCAGGTACATATGTAGTAGGATTAGAAAAAAACGATGTTCAATTAAAGAAGCAAGTGATCGTAGTCAGATAACTTTCCGACTGGTCATATGTGTTACAATAGAAGCCCTTCTGCAAAGAGGGGTTTCTTTTTATTTATAATTTTAAAAAGTAGTAATTATAATATTTGCGTAAGCAAGAACACCATCCTTAGACAACATACATCTTAATCACCGCAGCTAATATTGCTCCTAATATCGGTCCAACTACTGGTATCCATGAAAATCCCCAGCCATTGTCTCCTTTGTTAGATATAGGAAGTATGGCATGCATAATCCGAGGTCCTAAATCACGGGCAGGGTTGATCGCATAACCTGTTGTCCCACCTAGTGCGACACCGATGCCAAGTACAACCAAAGCGATAGGCAATGCATCGATCGCACCTAAAGAAGCCGTTTGTGTACCAAACGTTGCACCTGCTATATGAAAAGCTCCGTACACCAGTACAAATGTTCCAAGTATCTCACTTAAGACATTAGAAAAAGTAGAAGGGATCGCCGCTGCATTGCAAAAAGTCGATCGAATGTCAGCTGCTCTAGTAGTTGCTTCATAGTGAGGTCGATACATCATCCATACAAGTGAAGTCCCTAGCATTGCACCAAGCATCTGGGCACCAATGTAACCAGGAACAAGTGACCATGAAAACCCTCCAGCAACCGCCATACCAATCGTCACAGCTGGATTGAGATGTCCCAATCCTCCTGCTGATGTGCAGACAAAGACACCAACAAAAACGGCTATGGCCCAACCAAATGCAATAACAATTAATCCAGAGTCGTGTCCATTAGTTTTATCTAATACGACATTAGCCACAACACCATTGCCAAGTAGAAGAAGTAAAGTAGTACCAATGAATTCTGCGAGATATGCTGACATTAATATTTAGTTTTGTTACTAGAGTCAATAAATTTCGTCTAATGTAGGTAAATTAATCATTCACAAATAATCATAATGAAAATCCACAAGTTGTCTTATCTTTTAGTTGCACTCTTGATGCTCGGTAGTTCGTGTAACACCTTACAAAACATAGCACTCGCTCCCTCTAATCTTGAAACCATAAACGCCGTTAAAGAAGTCCTCAATGGAAGTGCTTTCAAAGCAATTGAAGGTCTGGCAAAAGCGTCTAATGGAGGACTTGAAGCCATCTTACCTGAAGAAGTGAGACCTGTGCTCGCTACACTTAAGACGCTTGGATTAGGTGAAGAGATCAACCAACTTGATAAAAAATTAGGCGTCGTCTCAGAAGCGGCATACTTAGAAAGTAAAGGGCTTATGTCTGATGCTATCAAAGAAGTAAAGTTTGATGATGCAGCTTCCATAGTCCTAGGTGGAGAAAATGCCGCAACTATAGCACTAAAAAATGCAATGTACGGAGCCGTTAAGAAAAGATACAGCAAAAGATTAGATGGTCAACTTGCCAATGTTGATGAAACAAAACATTGGGACACTGCTGTTTCGGCTTATAACTTGTTTGCAAAAAACAAGATAGAAGGAACACTTTCTGATTTTATTTCAGAACGAGCGGTGGATGCGGTATTCGTGGCTATGGGTAAGGAAGAAGCTGTCATCCGTAAGAATCCAGCGTCACTTGATAAAGCTGTTGTTACTAAGGTATTCGATTATTATAAGGACAAGAAGTAAGCTAACGCCAAATATTCTAATTATAAATTGTCTCTTATTCAAAGGGCTAAGTATCTTATCTTAGTACTATGGAAGACTTTGAAACAGCGGAAGAACAATTATATTTTCAAGATTACATGCCAGGCAATGTTTGCTTTGGTTGTGGTAACGACAATCCCGATGGACTGCACATAAAGAGTTATTGGGAAGGTGATGAAGCAGTTTGTATGTGGCATTCGAAAGAACATTATCACGGCTGGGCATCACTGCTCAATGGTGGTATAATGGCTACCCTCGTCGATTGCCACTGTATGTGTACATCCATGGCTCACGCATATAAACTAGAAGGCAGAACGCTTGATAGTGAGCCACATTACAAATATGCAACAGGAACTTTATCGATAAAATATCTCAAACCTACCTCCAACGATCATCCTGTTGAATTAAGAGCAACAGTAACTGAAGTCAAAGGTAGAAAGACCGTCTTATCATGTACTGTGTTGTCACAAGGAATTGTAACTGCGACCGCAGAAGTGATCGCTATCAGAGTATATGACAGTTCTAAAGAATCTAAAAATGAGCAATTTGGATAAATGATATAAGCCAATCCTATCTTATTATAAGTCCCAATAGTCGAGCCCTACAAGCAAC
>CAZRXJ010000284.1:0-4083 GCA_964604025.1 uncultured Saprospiraceae bacterium
GGTGTATACTTAAATAAAGAATATTTGAAAGGCAGTACCTCATGGTAAAAAACATTGCCACGAAATATGTCAAGTCTTACTGGTCGTTCATATGTTATAAAATGCACTTCATGGCCTCTCTCTGCCAGATTTATGCCCAATTCTGTGGCAACCACTCCACTCCCACCAAAAGTCGGATAGCATACAATTCCTATCTTCATATTAAACACTTAAGTTATCCCAAAAACTGTATCAAGTAATTAGTATTGTGCAATACGCAAACTATTACTAACAAAATAATGTCATCTTTACTTCAGTAAACTAATGTCCTGATTATCCGTTTAGTTCACGTCAACAGATTAAGTCATTATTAATGGTTGTATACTCAATCAAAGATCTAGAAAAGTTGTCTGGAGTAAAAGCCCATACTCTAAGGATATGGGAGAAAAGATACAACATCATCTGTCCTCAGAGAACAGCGACTAATATCAGATATTACCTTGATGATGACCTGAGACGTATCCTCAATATCGCTCTACTCAATCGCAATGGCATCAAAATCTCGAAGATCGCGGAGATGGATAGCGGTCAAATTCAGAAAAAAGTCGCGGAAATAGCTGATGTAGATGAGAGTTTCGAGGGACAGCTAGATGCGCTTACAATTTCCCTTATAGAGTTAGACGAAGAAAAGTTCGTCAAGCTTATGGATAAAAATATCGAAGAACGCGGATGTGTAGAGACGATGCTAAAAGTCATCTATCCACTATTAGATAAGTTGGCATTGATGTGGGTTGCTGGTAGTATCAAGAATGTACACGAGAAGTTTGTATCTCATCTCATACAACGTAAGTGCAATGTTGAAATTGACAAAACAGAGATTACTAGAAAACAGACTTTTTTAATTTATTTGCCGGAAGGTGAGAGCAATGGCTTGAGTCTGCATTTTTTACATTTCTTGATCAGAACTGAGGGTTTTAGGGTGATCAATTTGGGCCAAGACGTATCGATCCTTGACTTGATAGAAGTTGTAGAAATAAAAAAACCCGATTTCATATTTACTATCATCAATGACTCCTTAGAAGGAGAAACTTATAAAAAATATATAAGCCAATTGTGCAAAAGCATAGATGATGTGAAGTTTTTAATGAGCGGACTGACTCCATCTACAGTACAGATAGATAAGGAACTAAGAGAGAGAGTTAAGGTGATTGCTTCTTCAGAAGAGACAATAACATTTTTAGAAAACTTATAATTAATGGAGTTATCGAATCAAATTAATCCTAATGGAGAAAAACTTTTGGAAGCCCTTTCTAAGCTTCCTAAAGATGAAGAGATCACTATGATCAATATATTAAGGTTTAATGGGGCCGTGGATGGACAAAGTCTTACTGGTCCTGAGCTTTATAAGAGATACAGCGACAATGTCCTTCAATTTTTAAAAGATGCAAAGGGTAAGCTGATATGGAAAGGTGATGTACTAAGTACACTTGTAGGTTCTGAAGATAAGCCGCCTCATATGATTCTTCTTGTGACATACCCTACTATTGGTCACTTTCTAGATATGGTATCCAATCCAGCATACCAAGAAATGGCAAAAGACAGATCGTTAGCATTAGAATATGGTGGTCTTATTGCATCAAAATCAGACTATTCTCAAGTGGGATAAAAAAAGGGAAAGTTTCAAAAGAAACTTTCCCTTTTTTCGGTTTACAGAATGGCCTCTTAAGCTATTTATTCCTTTACTAATTCAAATTGTATGTCACCTGAGACTTGCTCATGGAGATTTAAGGTAGCTTTATAAGTGCCTACTTCTTTGATATCTTCGTCAACTACAATTTTCTTTCTTGGTATATCTAATTCTAATTGATCTCTAAGTGCATTAGCAATTTGGATATTAGTGATACTACCAAATATCTTACCGCTCGTACCTGATTTAACACCTATCTTAAGTGTTTTCTCAGATATTGATTCGATAATTTCCTTGTATTCCCCAACCTTCTTATCTTCTTCGGCCTTCTCACGAGCGATCAGCTCATCAAGTTTTACCATATTGGGCTTATTAGCCAATACAGCAAGACCTTTAGGTATTAGGTAGTTACGTCCATAGCCATTCTTCACAGAGACAACATCGTGTTTATCTCCTAAGGCTCTCAAATTTTTTAATAATATGACCTCCATGTTGATAGAGTTATCTCTGTTATTATTTGAATAAATCTGTTACATAAGGCAAGAAAGCTAAGTGTCTTGCTCTCTTTACTGCTATTGCAACACGCTTTTGATACTTCAGTGAGTTACCAGTTATTCTGCGCGGCAGAACCTTTCCTTGCTCATTAATAAACTGGATCAAAAAATCAGGATCCTTGTAATCAATGTGCTTAATCCCATACTTCTTAAATCTGCAGTACTTCTTAGCTCTGCTCCCGATGTTAGGATTGCTTAAAAACTTAATATCGTCTCTAGATGCCATAACTATTCTTCTTCTGATTTAGATGGTGCTGGTGTAGCAACAGGTGCTGGAGCCGGCTTCGCAGCTGCTGGTTTCTTCTTAAAATCCTTTTTCTCTTCTTTGTCTTTCTTCTTGACAATCTTTCCTATCAAACCCTTGCGCTTATCATCATTGTACTTGACGCCATACTTGTCAAGTCTTACAGACAAGAATCTCATGATACGCTCATCTCTTCTTAGAGCAAGCTCTAACTTAGGAATAACAGAACCGTCAGCGATAGAAAACTCAATGCAGAAATATATGCCAGAAGATCGCTTATTGATTGTATAAGCGAGTTGCTTAAGACCCATCTCGTCAACATGGACGATCTGTCCACCTTCCTTAACGAGCATATCTTGATAGGTCTTTGCTGTCGATTTTATTTCATCGCCCGACAGAACTGGATCTACGATGAAAGTGACTTCATATTGTCTCATAAAAATATTTAAAACACTCTTGTTAAAAATGGAGCGCAAAGATATGTTTTATTTGTCAATTGCAAAACCACTCTTAGTCCACATGCTTAAGGCCCAAAAGTCCTGACCTTAAGAAGATTATGCTCTATCTTTGAGACTACCATCAATAACAAAATTTGATATGTATAAGTACCTCATCATCATCGTAAGTACATTGATTTTAACCATAGGTTGTAATGGCCAAAAAGCCGAGTTCATATCTGAAGGAGCTAACTTCTTCGGTGCAAAGATCTCTGATCAAGGAGCAAAAAATCTTTCTGAAGTCATCATCCAACAAACCGAGACTGATACAATTGATATCAAGTTAAAAGGTCATATCAATGAGGTATGTCAAGCAAAGGGATGTTGGATGACGCTTGAGAGTGATCAGAGTGATGAGTCGGTCTTCATCAAGTTTAAAGATTACGCATTTTTCGTACCTAAGGATGCAAGTGGCAAAGATGCTATCATAAGAGGTAAGCTTTATGCCAGTGTCACCTCAGTAGATGAGCTAAGGCACTATGCTGAGGACAAGGGACTATCTGAAGAAGAAGTCGCAGCCATCACTGAACCCGAAAGAGAGATACGTATGATGGCCGATGGAGTCATTATATATAATTGAGTTCAGATAGTATCATGGTACTTATGTGCCTGATTTACTTTGATTCTTTCTTTTTCAAGTCCCTATAGTTTTCATGCTTTCGCTTATTATAAAAGTAAGCGGACTTAGAAGTCTCCCATCCATATGGTGACTGTAAGCACCCCAACTTCATGAAGTAGGCTCTGATAAAATGATAAACGGGTCCTACGACGCTGCTTGAGGTATTAACCTTTTTGTCATTGTGTTGCCATGAAGTTGCAGTTAACTGAGCATATCGCTCTAACTTGGTTCTATGATGTTCTAAACTATCGTATGCATGATGGAACAAAGTACCTTCTAGTTTTTTATACTCTATTGTTTTGCCCAGTGTCTTCATTTGCTCATGAACAAGACGGTTATCCCAAGCCATCATTTCTCTATGATACAATCTGGGTTTCCATTCTGGAGACAAGAATCCATATTTTATAATTTCATTATTATAAATATTTTTCCTGTAGAATTGATAGACTTTCGATTTTTCTAATTTCAATTTCTCTATACTCTCGACTAGTTCTTTACTGCAC
>CAZRXJ010000285.1:0-4043 GCA_964604025.1 uncultured Saprospiraceae bacterium
CCTGAAAGAATCCACTTGTGCTTTGTTTAGTTTACTCATGCAACAAATGTATATAACAATAGTTGATATATACAACTAAAATTGAATTCATTTGAGCTATCTGTTCTAAGAGCCTATATTTGTTGATCAGATATAAGATAGACGGATCTTGGCAAATTCAATAAAAAGAGTAGAAGAGCTTGTAGAGAGATATCAACACGAACAGTTGGTTAAAAAAAGACTAGAGAAGGTCAAGAAAGAAATATTTAAAGAACAAGAGGAGTTAGCACATCTCCAACTAAAGGTTGAAGATGAATATGCTGATATCGTTCATCTAGAGAAGAAAGGGATCAGGCAGTTTTTCGTTAACATTCTTGTCAATAAGGAAGAGCAACTTAAAAAGGAACGCCAAGATTATCTCAAGGCAGTACTACATCTCAAAGATTGTCGCCGCATGGTCAAAACTCTCCTTGACGAAAAAGCTCATCTTGAATCTAAAATGATAGACAGCGAAATTATTTTAGATAAAATTGAAAGGAAGATTGAAGCTATAGATGAATCAATTTTATATGAAGAGTCTATTCATTTGTCAGAGCTCAAGTTGGTCAATGAAGAACTGAAAAAACTTTTACAATTAAAAGTTGAAACTAGAGAAGCTTTGGAAGTCGCAAAAATGCTCCAAATTAATTTTTTAGATATGATCAAAGCGCTTAATGCTGCTAAAAGTACTGACAATTGGGGCAAGTATTATAGCGAGATACAAGAGAGCAAAAAAAATCAAAAAGCAAATATTGACAAGGCTCACGGTCATGCACAAGAAATCAAGAGATTAGTGACATTCCTTAAAGGAGAAATTGAGGATGTTATCGAAGTGCGTGATGAGTTTAGAAGAACGGAAGCCGTTATTTACCAATTCAACATAGCTTTCTATGATCACCTCTTAAAGGATTGGATAGAAGCATCTAATCTTGTAGAAACGCTAACACGTTCTACAAGTGCTAATGCTAACATAATTAAGATGATTAACGCTCTTGAAGGCCTGATAAAGAATACTGAAGGAGAATACAGTTTGCTGAGTAAAAAGAAGAAAATGATTCTACAGAGCCTTGTATTGAGGAAAGAGGAATGATCACCGTTTATTGATCAAAGAGATATAATACTGTAATAAAGGAAACTATTGTGAGCAATTCTACGTTAAGTCAATGTTGTAGGGATATTAATCTAATATCTCGCTTCTTTACAATTTTATATTTATTTAAATAATGAGTAACGGTACAGTTAAATTTTTCAACGACGGCAAAGGATTTGGATTCATAACACCAGATGATGGTGGAAAAGATGTGTTTGTCCATGTTAATGGATTGAACGGTGGTTCTATCACAGAAGGAGACAAGGTCTCTTATGACGTCGAGGAAGGAAGAAAAGGATTGAATGCGGTTAATGTTACAGTATTGTAACAAGAGTATATATCTAAATGTATAGAGGCCCGTCAACTTGTTGATGGGCCTTCTTTTTGAAAGCTCCTTTTTAGATCCAGGAAAAGCAAAGATAAAAATATCAGTTTATCCAGTTATCGCTTTAATTCCAGGAAGTTCCTTTCCTTCAAGATATTCTAACATAGCACCGCCTCCAGTTGAGACGAAGCTCACCTTATCATCTAAGTTATTCTTCTTAATAGCGGCTACAGAGTCGCCTCCACCGATCAGCGAGAACGCACCTGCTGAAGTTGCATCTGCTACAGCTTGAGCGACAGAATTCGTTCCTTCGGCAAAATTAGAAAATTCAAATACACCCATAGGTCCATTCCATATGATCGTCTTTGCATCTTTGATCGCTGCATTAAAAGTTTTGATACTTTTTGGGCCGATATCAAGGCCTTCCCATCCAGCAGGGATATTCATACTATCTACTGTCTTACGATTGGCATCATTACTAAATCCATCAGCTGCAACGTTATCCTCAGGCAATAGGAGAGTGGTGTTATGTTCTTTTGCCTGTTTCATCAGATTGAGTGCCAGATCTAACTTGTCGTTTTCACAGATGCTCTTCCCAATGTTGCCGCCTTGTGCTTTGAAAAAAGTATAAGCCATGCCACCACCGATGATAACCGTATCAGCAAATTCTATTAATTTTTCTAAAAGCAACAACTTATCTGAGACCTTTGCGCCTCCAGTGATGGCCACCAGTGGACGTTGAGGATCATTGAGTACTTTGCTGGCATTGGTCACTTCAGCATCCATCAAAAAACCAAATGATTTATGGTCTTTATCAAAGTGCTTTGCAACAATGGTGGTAGAAGCATGAGATCTATGTGCTGTACCAAATGCATCATTAACATATATATCTGCCAAAGAAGCTAGTTCTTTAGCAAATGCCTCGTCTCCTGCTTCTTCACCTTTATGAAATCTTGTATTTTCTAAAAGCAAAACTTCACCAGGTTGAAGATCAGTAGCCATACGATTAGCTTCGACTCCGACACATGAAGAAGCAAACTTTACAGGACGCTCAAGAAGATTACTCAGATGTTTTATAATTAGCCTAAGTGTGAACTTTTCAACATTGATAGAACCATCCTCTTTTAATTTTTTCAATGGACGACCCAGATGTGACATCAATATGAGTGCACCTCCTTGATCAAGGATATGGCGTAAACTCGGTAACGCTTTACGCATCCGAGTGTCATCAGTGATCCGTTTTTGCTTGTCGATAGGCACATTGAAGTCTACTCTTACGAGCACTTTTTTACCAGCTATTGCTATGTTCATATTTGTAATCTTATCCCTTAGCGATAAGTGTCGCCAGGTCAGAAAGCCTTGCAGAATAACCCGCTTCATTGTCATACCAGCTCACTACTTTAAGCATATTCTGGTTAACCGCAGTCATGCCAGAATCAAAGATGGAACTGTGTTTGTTGCGCATAATATCTGTAGAGACAAGCGGGTCTGTAGAATATTCGAGTATACCCTTCATATCTCCTTCAGCATGTTGCTTGAACAAAGCGTTGACAGTCTCTACATCTGGTGTCTTCTCCAGATTGACATTGAGCTCAACTAGAGAACCAGTAATCACAGGTACTCTTACCGCTATTGCAAATATTCTATCTCCGAAATCAGGGATTACAGCTTTGATAGCTGCCGCTGCACCTGTTGTTGTAGGAACGATGTTGTATGCAGCTGCACGGGCTCTTCTCATATCCTTATGTGGTGCATCTTGTAATCTTTGGTCAGCAGTATATGCATGAGTAGTAGTCATGGCACCGTTGATGATCCCATAGTTATCATGTAAGATTTTAACAAGAGGCGCAAGACAGTTAGTAGTACAAGATGCATTAGAAAAGACGTTGTGTCTCCTGTCTAACTCCTTGTCATTTACCCCAAGAACGATTGTCTGTACCTCTCCGCCAGAAGCTGGAGCTGATATCAACACATCTTTAGCACCAGCTTGAAGGTGTAAAGAGGCTTTTTCTTTTGTTCTAAAGAATCCTGTACACTCTAAGACCAAGTCAATGCCAAGATCTGCCCAGTTTAATTTAGAAGGATCTCTTTCTGCAGTTGCTTGAATGGTTTCCCCATTTACTATAAGCGCATCCTCTGTGGCTTCTACTGTTCCGTCAAATTTGCCATGAGCGCTATCAAACTTAAGTAAGTGAGCGAGCATCTTGTTGTCAGTTAAGTCGTTGATAGCAACAACATCTACACCTTCTTGCTTGAGTAGATTTCTAAATGTTAATCTTCCGATTCGGCCAAAGCCGTTAATTGCGATTTTCTTTCCCATGATATTATTTTCATTGACGAATTAAGCTTTCAAAATTATAAAAAAACGCCAATTACTACACGATTACTAACGAATTTATGGGAGGTGCATTGAGATTATGCCGATTAAAATATCACGCAGGGATATCCAAAATTAGATATTCAAAATATAATTTTTAGCATTCCTTCAAAATGGGAACAAGATCCGGAACCAACGGGCAGCACGCAATTTAGCGTCTGGGCCAGTGATTCCAACGGGTCTTTTATCCCCAAACCTTTCTAATAGTTCTTCTCAAAGGAGTTTGTAACTGT
>CAZRXJ010000286.1:0-4042 GCA_964604025.1 uncultured Saprospiraceae bacterium
ACTCAATTTGGTATCTGGGGTATACTTGGTACTATACTGAGTGTAGGAGCAATGGTCTTCTTTGGTATAGATTCAGGCATGGGAGATGTCGCGAGTAATGAGGTCGCTGCCGAGGCTATGGCTAATCCTGAAGTACGAGCTAAAATCTCTAATGTCCTGAAGGAATTGGGCTCGATAAATTGGGGTCTGATTATACCTTTATATCTTATATACTTTCTGTTGGGCTATATGATGTACGCATCTATTTTTGCCGCGGTTGGTGCGGCAGCGGGAGATGATGTAAATGAAGCACAATCTTTACAAACGGTTGTAATGGTTCCTTTGGCAGCAGCATTTTATATTGCCTTTTCTGCAGCACAGTCACCTGATAGTACACTTGCTGTGTGGTCCTCAATCATTCCAATTACAGCACCCGTAGTTATGCCAGTGAGGTTGGCATCTGGTCCACCAGCTTGGGAAATTCTATTATCAGTAGTGCTCTGTGTACTTTTTGTTCTCTTTCTGATATGGTTGTCATCCCAGATATACAGGGTTGGCATCATGATGTATGGCAAAAAGGCAAGCTTTAAAGAACTTGGAAAATGGATAATGTATAAAGATTAGTGTTTATAAAAACTTTCTAATCTTACATGTGATGACAGCGATGTCGTCGGGATATTCTTCTTCTCCTCGATAGCGATCTATAGCTTTAAGCAATTCGTCATTGAAGGCCTGTGCAGATTTTTCTCCATGGGTCTTTGCAAATGATTCAATTCCTCGATCTTCAAATAAGTTTCCTTTTTCATCTTTTAGATCAGCAAGCCCATCTGTAAAGCTCATGATCAAAGCATTCTCTTCAAGAGGGACAATTTCTTCGTGGATCTCTGGTAGTTTTTCAAATGCTCCAATAACCGTACAACCACTATCAAGTCTTTTGATTTTTCCAGATTGGTATAAGACCGGTGGATAATGTCCCGCGTTTATATATTTAAGTGTTTTCTTGTGGAGGTCAACTTCCCCGATGAAGAAAGTGATAAACTTATCGCTCTTGGTGACACGGTGCACCGTTTGATTTAATGCAAAGATAAATGTTTCAAGGTCTCGATATTGGTATACAAGACTTTGTATCATCGCTTGAAAATTAGCCATCAACAATGCTGCAGCTACTCCCTTCCCAGATATGTCAGCAATACAAAAGATAAACCTGCCTCTATCAAAATCTATAAAATCTAAGTAATCTCCACCTATATTAAAGTGAGGTTTGTATATAGAAGAGATCTCATAATGTTCTGTTGTTGGTAATTCATCTGGGATCAACATCTTTTGAACATTGCTGGCCAGTTCAATTTCTTTTTTTAATCTTTCTTGGATGATTTGTCTTTTGAATAATCTTTTATTTTCTATTGCAACAGCAATAATATTAGTGATTGTTGTTATGAATTGGATCTTATTATAAAGATCATCTTTTGACTTTATACCACCTATCAGTGAGTATGCAATCGGTCTCTCTTTATGATAAACAGGAATAACAATATCAAATAATTGTAAAGTTTGATCATCTTGTTCTTTGATAGTATGGAGTCTCTTGAAAGGCTTAAGAAACGAGATGATATCGTTGGTAAGAAGTTGTTCCGTGTCGATATTAATTTGTGTTGCACAGACCCAGTTTTCTCCATCACTCTCAGTAGGGATGAATAAACCCATCCTAGTGATGCCAAGTTCCCAGCTGAGAAAAGATCGGTACATATTATATAATCCTTCAGCAGGTACATTGTCATTGATCGCTTGTGTAATGGTGAGTAGACTTTTTATCTGCAGCTCCTTTAGACTGAGGTCTTTCTCTAGTTTTTCCAACATCGCTATCTCTCTACTCATGATGGTTGCACAGATTTAATATCAAAAACATCTCTTAATGCAGTTCCTAGAAGATTAAAACACAAAACAAGAGACATGATTGTAATTATTGGAAAAAAGGCAAGATAAACAAATCCTCCTGTGGCATATGCATAGCTCTCTTTAAGCATACTACCTAATGACGGAGTAGGTGGTTGAATACCCAGTCCTAAATAACTCAATCCTGCTTCAACCAATATTGCTGTTGCAAAGTTAGCTGCTGCCATCACAAGTATTGAGCCTACAATATTGGGCAGTATATGCTTAGTTATCGTACGTATATCGCTATATCCCATGATCTTAGATGCTTTAACATAGAGTTCATTTTTCGCTTGCATCACTTCGCCTCTGACTATTCTAGCTACATCAACCCACATAGTGAGACCTACCGCTAAAACAATTACTAAAAAGCCTTTGCCAAAAGCAATGATTATCGCAAAAGCCATCAATAAGGTCGGTATTGACCAGCTTGTATTGACGATCAACATGATCATCTTATCAATCTGCGAACCATAATAACCAGCAAGACTTCCGAGCGTTATACCAATGGTTAAAGACACAATAACAGATAACAAACCAATGATCATAGAGACCCTTAGCCCCAGAATTAATCTGCTTAAGACATCCCTGCCATATTTGTCAGTACCTAACCAAAACGTTTTCTTTTTACTATTAATATCACTTAGAGGTGCGCCATCATAATTGTGATAGCGTATAACAGTGTTATACATTGTCAATAGAGAAGCTTCATCAATCCATAACGTATCATAAGGTACATAGTCATACTGATCTCTTTGGCCAAATAGAAAAACATCTATGAGTGACTGACTCTTAATGTTTATGTTTTTCTCCTGGATATAAAAGTCCATTTTGTATCCAGGTTTTTGAAGTGCTAGTTGAGGGATCTGTCTATTGGCATTGTGTGTATCATCAGGTATTATGAAATAAGAGAATAAAGATATCAACGTGATTAGAGTCAGAAGTATCAAACAAATAAGCCCCATCTTATTAGACCAGAGTCTATTCAATATAGTGTTCGATTCTTGTGATACTTTTGGTGACATAGGCAAGCGCCTTGTAATTACAATTTGAGTTTTGGGTTTTCATTATGTCTTTTACTATCTCGTGACGTTTTTTTTCTAATGTTTTTTTCTAATTGTTTGGTTAGATTTATATCAAGTTGATTAGCCAGACAAGTTGTTACAAATATTATATCCGCCATCTCTTCAGCTATTCTTCCTTCAATTTCTTTTATAGACAATTCTTGTTTGAATGATTGTTCTCCATGACTTCTTGCTATTAATCTTGAAAACTCGCCTACTTCTTCTGTAAGTAATAGTGCATTGGTTTTAACATCAAAATATCGTACGCCGTATTCTTGAATCCAATCATCTACTTTTTTTTGCCATTCTTTAATTGTCATTATTCTTTGTTTTTAGAATCAATAATGATCGTCACAGGACCGTCATTAATTAATGCCACTTTCATATCTGCACCAAATACTCCAGATTCAACCTTTAATCCTTCATCTGAAAGTGTTGAGGCAAAGGCATCATAAAGTGGTATGGCTTGTTCAGGTCTAGCTGCTCTAATAAAAGATGGTCGATTACCTTTTTTAGTAGAAGCATGTAAGGTAAACTGGGATATCAACAAAATAGATCCTTTGGTATCAATTATGTTTTTATTCATTTTTCCTTCGTCATCACTGAATACTCTAAGACCTAAAATCTTTCTAACTAACCATGTTACATCAGACAAAATATCTGTATGTTCTATACCAAGTAGTATCATAAAACCGCTGTTTATCTCACCAGATATATGACCCTCTATTGTTACAGATGCTTCAGATACTCGTTGTATAACTACTCTCACTAACTATAGGTATTACTAACATATAAAAATATTTAAATGTATAATCATTTGATTATCTTACTGCTATTATATATCATTTGTTCTAGTTTTTTCAACATTATTGTAGACAATTATAGATTGTCATAGTTTATACTTTTAAATGTTGCTAACATTTGTGAATAGAGCATCACTTAATAACAAGTTGTTCATGTAGCTAACAAACAAAGTTATTCATTATACATTGTTGATAATCTGTTAGTCTAACGTGAGTTATTTTATTTATTAGAGATATAGATTCTTTTGGAAAGTATAGCAGATT
>CAZRXJ010000287.1:0-4041 GCA_964604025.1 uncultured Saprospiraceae bacterium
CAGCACTATCTATGAATTTGTTAGAAGCTTTAATGAGAACAGTGAGACTTACTATAAAAATACCGAGGCTAACAATCACATTAATGCTTTAATCTGTTCTGATGCTTATATGCCGCGAAGATACACATACTTAATAGTCTACTACTTGTACCAACAAGGTTTATATATAATTATCAAGAACCATTAAAGACACTCTCATAAGCTATGACTAAAGATTAATTTGTTACACATTTGTAGCGATATATAGGCGAACGTATGTTTAAGAAGCTTTCTGGCAAAAAGGATGTAGTTCCTGTAGATAGAGAAGAGAAGGAAAAAGAAATGTCCTTTCTTGAGCATCTTGAGGAATTGAGATGGCACATAGTAAGATCTGTCCTATCGATAGTAGTTATAGCCATCATTGTTTTTTTCTTTAAGGAGACGGTGACCAAGATTATGTACGGGCCTCGATATTCAGATTTCTTTACACATAAGTTTTTGTGTGAAAACCTTACTGTTCATTGTGAAGTCAATCAATTTAGTATCATCACACGTGAGCTTGGAGAAGAGTTTTTAACCCACTTGAGAACATCTTTGTGGCTCGGCTTCCTACTTTCTTTTCCCTATATATTCTGGGAGGTATGGCGGTTTATCAAACCAGGTCTTTATGAAAAAGAGCGCAAAGCGGCAAGGGGTATTGTCGGTATATGCTCTTTACTATTTTTTGTTGGTGTTCTTTTCGGATATTATGTCATTGCTCCTTTTGCAATGAACTTTCTGGCAGGATATTCCTTTGGAGATACCAATGACAATACGGTGATGCTGTCCTCATACATCAGTTATTTGGTCATGTTGACACTACCAGTAGGTATCATTTTTGAATTACCAATACTATGTTTTATTCTTGGTAAAATTGGTATTCTAACCTCTACATTTATGAAGAACTATAGGCGACATGCGATAGTTGTTATCTTTATTATTGGAGCTGTCATATCTCCGCCGGATTTACCATCACAACTCCTTATTGCATTTCCTCTATTACTACTATACGAACTTAGTATTTCAATTGTAAAAAGAATTGAAAAAAAGAATGCTAAAAAGCTAGCAGAAGGATAGTATTATAAATTCAACTATCGACTACTTAGTTTTATAAACGGGCATATAATCTCTTCTAAAGAGACACCACCATGTTGAAAAGTATTGAGATAGAGATTGTGGTACTTGTTATAATTGTTAGGATATAAAAAGAATCTATCTTCTTTTGCAAATACATATGAAGTACTAATGTTTGCCTTTGGTAGGCCTGCTTTTTCTGGTTCTCTAATTTCAAATACTTCTTTGCGTTCATAGTTAAGGTTACGACCGCCTTTGTATCTTAAATTGGTAGTTGTCTGCTTATCTCCGATTATTTTAGTTGGCTTGTGTACGCGTATCGTGCCATGATCTGTGGTGATATATACATCCACATCTTTTTCACTTAATTTTTCCAAAGCACTCTTCAATGGACTATTTTCAAACCAGGATAAAGTCAATGATCTATAGGCTTTTTCGTCTCCGGCAAGTTCTTTCAACACCTCCATCTCCGTGCGCGCATGAGACAACATATCAATAAAATTATACACTATAACTGTAAGATCATTTTTGATATAATTTAGAATGTTGTCATTCATGTACTTCGCCTTACTCACGTTAGTTACCTTAAGATAATCAACCGTCTTAGGTTCTCTAAACATGCGATCTACTTGCGACTTGAGCAGCTCAGCTTCGTGGTTGTTTTTACCTCCTTCTTCATGATCATCTAACCAAAGACTTGAAAAGTGCTTTTTAATATCTGCTGGTAACATCCCAGCAAATATGGCATTGCGACTATACTGTGTACTGGTAGGAAGTATGCTATAAAATGTCTTCTCTTCTTCAACCCTAAACATTCGTGTTACTTCGGGTTCTATGATTTTCCATTGGTCAAACCGAAGATTGTCTAGGAGAAAAAGATAGCTGGGTTTTTGTTTGAGATTAGAAAAGAGATAGTTTTTCAACAAGTTGTGTGACATCACTGGAGCATCGTCTGGTTGAGCTATCCAGTCCATATAATTTTTAGAAACAAACTTGTTGAATTCGGCATTGGCTTCATTCTTTTGCATCTGAAGTATGTCCTGCATCTCAGTTGTGTTGGAAGCATCCAACTTCAACTCCCAACCTATAATCTTTTTATAAATATCTACCCATCCATCTTTATCTAGACCACTATTGATCTCCATGAGGATGTTACGAAACTCCACTTGGTAATCTGTCATGGTTTTCTCACTCACAAGTCTTTTATTGTCAGTGAGTTTTTTCAGAGTCAGAAGTATCTGATTGGGATTGACTGGCTTAATAAGATAATCATCTATCTGGGAGCCTATCGCTTCTTCCATAAGATTTTCAGCTTCATTCTTTGTGATCATCACAATGGGAACGTTGGCATTCTTTTCTTTCAGTCTTGATAGAGTCTCCAGTCCTGTTATACCTGGCATACTCTCATCGAGAAAGACTACATCGATATCATTTTGCTCATCAAAGACATCTAATGCATCATGTCCATTGCTCACTGTGACTACCTCATAGCCCTTCTTTTCTAAAAAAAATAATTGAGGTTTGAGCATATCGATCTCATCATCAGCCCATAGAATCTTCACGTCTGCCATATACAGCTTATTAATTAGTTGTGTTTAAAATTTTTACGAAAGTAAAATGTGTAGCGATAGTTGAGCTTGTAGGTGAGAGATATCAAATGATACGTCTCGATTAGTACAATAAAAAACGAGGCGATGCGACATTTATTCTTTAAGAGTCCATTTAGGTATGGAATGTGTACTAATGATCGAAGATGTCAAAGATTAAGATATTCAATGATCCCATATATGGTCTCGTGAGCTTTCCTTATGAGTTCATATATAATCTTATAGACCATCCATTTTTTCAAAGACTTAGGCGCATACAACAATTGGGTATGTCGAGTATCGTATATCCCGGTGCTACTCATTCTAGGTTTCATCATGCTCTCGGTGCGCTACATTTATGTGATAGACTGATCAACAATCTTAAGCTCAAAGGGGTATCCATAACAGATGAAGAACATGAGGCTACGCTGATCGCCATCTTGCTTCATGACATAGGGCATGGCCCTTATTCGCATGCCTTAGAAGGTGAGATAATCAATGTCCATCATGAAGAGTTGACAATTCAGATTATGTCTCGACTCAATGATCTATATCAAGGGCGTCTTGATATGGCAATTGAGATCTTTACAAAGAACTATCCTAAGAAGTTTCTATCAGATATGATCTCTGGTCAGATAGATGTTGATCGGATGGATTATCTGAGTAGAGATAGTTTCTATACTGGTGTAGCTGAAGGGATCATCGGATATGATAGAATCATTAAGATGATGGATGTATATGACAACCAATTAGTCATAGAAGAAAAAGGTCTGCACTCTATCGAAAAGTTTCTGCTTTCTAGATATTTTATGTACCAACAAGTGTATCTACACAAGGCCGCCCTATCTGCCGATCATATGTTAAAGATATTCTTCAATGAATACAAGGAAGAAATCAAATCGGGCAGACAGAACAACACGGGTAGTTCATTATTCAAGTTATTAGATCCTTCAAGCAATTTGAAGTCAAACGAAGCGCTATCCTACTTTTTAGATATCGATGATACGGATGTAATGATATGCATAAAATCGTGCCTAAATAATAAGAATGAAGTGCTGTCTTATCTGGCAGATGGATTACTGAATCGCCGGTTGTTTGGTATAACAACTAAGTATAAACCCTTAGAGGAGTTCCATATAAAGACAACTATCAGTCCTTTTATTAAAAAAACTGGTTTAAAGAGAGAAGTTTTTGCCAAAATGACTAATTTGGGAAAAGAGACGAGCCTTGTTTACAACGAAAAAGACGAAATTAAGATATTGAGAAAAAAACCCAAAGGTATCGTGACCTTGGGAGCGTTGTCGCGTCTTAAATTGTATCAAGGAGGCCACATACTGTATTTTGTTACTTACCCCAAAGAAAT
>CAZRXJ010000288.1:0-4031 GCA_964604025.1 uncultured Saprospiraceae bacterium
TCCATAGCGTTATCAAAAAAGTAGGTCATGATATAGAAAATTTTTCTTTCAACACTGCCATAAGTGCCATGATGATCGCAGTCAATGAACTGAGAAAACTAAAAACTAATAAGCGCACAGTTCTTGAGCCAATGGTTCGGATGATTGCTCCATTTGCGCCTTTCATGAGTGAAGAACTATGGTCTCAATTAGGTAATAAATCCTCAGTACACTTGTCCTCTTTCCCGGCGTATAATGAAGCCTACTTAGTTGAAGACTCAGTTACCTACCCTATCTGTATCAATGGAAAGAAAAGAGGGTTAGAAGAATTCTCGGCTAGTCTATCTAAGGAAGAGATAGAAGAAGAAGTTAGAAAATTAGACCTAGACAAGTGGTTAGATGGAAAGGCAATTAGAAAAGTGATCGTAGTGCCTAATCGCATGGTTAATCTTGTTGTTGGTTAACCGCGGTGTTGTCTCAGGCGTCCTCGCGAGATCAAAATAACGTCGTTGCCTTGAGCGTCTTCGTAAAGGCGCCACTAAAAAACAGGAAAATTCAAGTTCGAAACGGAGACGCTCCTAACAACCCATGTTGTTGTCTTCAACATACCCTTAAGACTCTATCAAAAAAGAATCAGATATTTACACAACTAATATTACTTTTATTCAAAAGCTGAAAGATGAAAAATTCAATTCTATCCTTCTTTATGATTTCTTTTTGTAGTATCTCGCTCATCTCTCAAGATGAAGTTTTAGACGCTATAAAGGACCATGGCCTGAACAAAAGTGAAGTCATGGAAATAGCGAGTTGGATCACCGATGTGTATGGTCCAAGGCTCACGGGATCTCCTATGTTGGATAAAGCAACGGAATGGGCAGAAAAACAACTCCAAGAATGGGGCATGTCCAATGTTCATCTAGATGAATGGGGTCCTTTTGGCAGAGGTTGGCAATTGGATCATTTTGAGATGCACGCCACCAGTCCAACATATTGGACTGTTTTGGCCTATCCTAAAGCGTGGTCTCCAACTGTAAGTGGATCGGGAGAGATAGTATACCTCGACATTAAGGAAGAAAGTGATATCGCTAAATACAAAGGAAAGTTGAAGGGTAAGTTTGTGCTTATGGATGATATCAGAGTTGTAGATGAGCCTTTTGAAGCCATGGCGCGAAGACATAATCCAGAGCGACTATTCGAGATGGCTACTGCAGGGGCACCAACACCAAGACCTAGAAGAAACAATCGTGTAGGCGGCTTCAATCTCAATAGAGCGATATGGACCATGTTAGAAAGCGAAGGCCCTATAGCCGTCTTAGATAGAAGTTATAAAGGAGACTTAGGCACGGTTTTCGTCTCAGGTGCGAGATCAGGATCTGGAAGTGCAAGAGATGAAGGGAAAAAGGTAGTACCTCAAATGACCCTATCAATAGAACATTATAATCGACTGATTAGAATGATGGATAAGGGGGTCAAAGTGCAACTGAACGTCAATCTTAAATCCACATATTCTAATCCTGATGGCATGGAACATAATATCATCGCCGAGATACCTGGGGCAGATTTGAAAGATGAAGTTGTCATGTTTGGAGCTCACTTTGACTCTTGGCATACTGGCACGGGTGCCACTGACAATGGTGCGGGTTCATCAGTGATGATGGAGGCAGCAAGGATACTACTTAAAAGTATCGCTGAGACAGGTATCCAGCCTCGTAGAACATTGAGATTAGCACTTTGGACAGGAGAAGAGCAAGGTCTACATGGCTCTCGAAACTACGTAGATAAGCATTTTGCGGATCTGGGCGTTTCTGACTATACGCCCCAATCTATAAAAGACGCAAGTGAAAGTGTTTCGGCATATTATAATCTTGACAATGGAACTGGCAAAATCAGAGGTGTATACCTTCAAGGCAACCAGGAGATCATGCCAATATTCAGAGACTGGCTTGATGCCTATGGTGACTCGGATGCAAAAACGTTAACACTTAACAATACGGGCGGTACAGACCACCTGCCATTCGATGCTGTAGGTATACCAGGATTTCAATTTATTCAAGACCCAATGGCATATTTCACACGAACGCATCATTCTAATATGGATAACTATGACCACTTAGAAGAAGATGACTTAAAGCAAGCGGCAACACTTATTGCAACTTTTGTTTGGAATACTTCGCAGCGTGATGAAAAACTTCCAAGAAAACCTTCATTAGAAAAAGAGAAGGAAGAAGAAAGAACAAAAAAGAAAATGAACAATGACCTTAAACTCATGGATTTGTCTGGAGATTGGGATTTTGAAATTGAAGTACCTGGTATGACAGCAAGTGGCAAAATGGTCATTAGTAAAAACGGCGAACTCTACGATATAGATGTAAGCAGCTCCCAAGAACCTGAAAAAATTGTTACAATTAATTCTGTTAAGAACGAAGCCAACAGTTTGAAGTTTGGATATGATCAAGAAGTCCAAGGTATGAAAATGAAAATGGTAATGGATCTTGATTTTACAGAGACAAGCATGAAAGGAGATGTGACTGCAGGAACTTTTGGCTCTTTTCCTGTGACAGGTAGTAAGGAAAAATAGCAGATAAAATGTTACTGTGAAGGAATGTTTTTTGGCAAATAAAAAGCGTACTTTTTAGAAATGTACTGCAAAATCGCATGATTTATAACGCTCTAAAAAAGTGTTAGAAACAAATTGATTCTATCAAGGAGATCTTTCAATTGCTGTAAAGTTATCGGAAAGAATCTTTGTCTTTTTTACCCAGTACGAGTATGGCCGCAGCGCCCAATCATCCAAGGCAGCGCATTTTTAAGATAGTTCAAGAAAAAGTGAGCGCTGCGAGGTTCAAAATTTCATTACCTCGGGTTTTAATCCGAGGTAATTAGAATTGTACATAACCACATTTTGCAACATCGTTGTCTCGAGCGTCCCCGCTTGAGACTCATGAAAATCTGACAATCTCGTTGTCCTGAGCATCTCCGCTTCTACACTTGATTAAGATAACTTAGAAGACGAATACAGCACTTCATCAACTAACCCATATGCTTTTGCTTCTTCAGCCTTCATCCAATTATCCCTATCACAATCTTTTTTAATCGTCGCTAGACTCTGTCCAGTCTTTTCAGAAAAGATCTCATAAATCTCCAGCTGTAAAGATTTGAATAGCTCATATGTGATTTGCATATCTGATACCTGACCTTGTATACCACCACTGGGTTGATGAATCATAATTCTGCTGTGTGGAAGACATGATCGTTTGCCCTTTGTTCCTGAACACATTAAGACAGCACCCATAGAAGCAGCAAGACTTGTACATATGGTGCCAACATCTGGTCGAACATGTTGCATCGTGTCATATATACCCAATCCATCGATGACAGAACCACCAGGAGAGTTAATATACATCTGAATATCTGCTTGTGCATCTAAAGAATCAAGAAATAGTAATTGAGCTTGGATTACATTGGCCACATATGCATCAACTGGGACGCCAAGAAAAATGACTCGATCTAACATCAATCTTGAAAAAACATCCATCTGTGCAATATTGAGACTACGTTCTTCTATTACAGATGGAGTAAAGTTGTATAAATTGGCTGCTGCTTTTCCCGTTGACTCTATATATCGATCTAAGTGCATTTTGTTCATTCCATTTTGTGCATAGGTGTAGTTGATAAACTCTTGTTTAATCTGCATTTTCTAATATTTTATAATGAACTACTGAATAGAGATTCTGGTTGTCTGGATACTGATTTTTAGAATCGCATCTCCCTAGTTAAGCCCGACTCGATCCAAGATTTCTCTTATCAGAGAAGGAGCAATTCGTTTTACTTTTATCTTCCCTTGAAAGTTATGCACCCACGATTCTACTTGACCAAATGATACATCTGCTTGAAGAAGACTCAACGCTTGTATCGTTCTCTTTAAGTTGACTTGTCTTTTCATAATCTATAATAATATAACAGAGCAAACTTGAAGTAGGCTCTTTATTGAGCTTGGACTATATTCTTCTGACATGAGTTTCTTAAGCGCTTTACGCGCTCTGTGTAGTCGT
>CAZRXJ010000289.1:0-4017 GCA_964604025.1 uncultured Saprospiraceae bacterium
TATGGCTAAAGTATCGAAGAACTCCAGAGTAGGACAAAGAGCAGCAAATGCTGGATCAGGAAGAGATTTTGTGAAAGTGGTGACAAGTGTGAAGAACCCTGATACTGGCAAGTATTCTTATAAGGAAGTGATGATCCATAAGGAGAAAGTGAAAGAATTCTTAGCTGCCAACAAGTAATAGAAAATCAGAGAGATTTTATTTGAGAAGGGCTTTTCTTTATTTGAGAAAAGCCTTTTTTTAATTGAAGTGGATTGAAAATTTCTTAATGTACTTCTTGAAATAAGGGTATGAGCTTTTTTAAAAAATTCTTCACAAAGAAGAAAGAAGAAGACCTTAATGAGAGTCTTGAAAAAACGAAAGAAGGCATCTTTGGTAAGATATCCAAAGTTGTAGCTGGAAAATCAAAAGTCGATGAGAGCTTCCTGGATGAATTAGAAAATATATTGATCCAATCTGATGTAGGTCTTGACACCACTATTAAGATTATAGAAAGGCTCGAAGCTAAAGTAGCGCAAGACAAATACCTCAATACAAGCGAACTCAACAAGATCTTGAAGAAAGTTATCCGAGATCTTCTTGGTGAGAACAATACATCCGACTTAGAAGACTTTGAGTTTGACACATCACATAAACCTCATGTCGTACTAGTCGTAGGTGTCAATGGTACTGGTAAAACAACAACAGTTGGAAAAATGGCTTACCAGTTCTCACAGAGGGATTATGGTGTGGTACTTGGAGCAGCAGATACTTTCAGAGCAGCTGCCGTAGATCAATTAAAGATATGGGCCGATCGCGCAGATTGCGACTTTTATGATAAAGGAATGAACTCTGATCCTGCTGCAGTGGCATATGAGACGACACAACATGGTATCAATACTGGCGCCGATCTTATATTAATTGATACTGCAGGAAGGTTACATACGAAGACCTATCTGATGAAAGAGTTGACTAAGATTAAGAACTCAATCAGCAAAAAGATGCCAGGCGCACCGCATGAAGTCATGCTGGTATTGGATGCCACGACTGGACAGAATGCTATAGAGCAAGCAAAGAGATTTACAGAAGCCACAGAAGTTACATGCCTTGCTCTCACCAAGTTAGACGGTAGTGCAAAAGGTGGTGTAGCTATCGGTATATCGGATCAATTCAAAATACCTATCAAGTATATAGGCGTTGGAGAAGGCATCGATCATCTACAAGTCTTCAACAAAGAAGCGTATGTTGATAGTTTATTCGGGAAAGACATTACAGAATAAATGGTAGTAATTTAGAACTTGTGCAGATGACGCGACTTCAACTTATTGTAGTAATCACACTTGCTCTATTGTTACTGTTATCTTTCTCAAGTAATCCTCCACAAGGTCGTACAGGTGGACCAGGAGAAAGAACTTGTGCGTCAGCTGGCTGTCATGTGTCTCAGAATGCAAGTATCCAAGGTAGATTAGAACTAAGAGGACTCCCACAAACATTTGAAAGAGGTGTAGACTATAATCTTTCTCTCGATATGATAGTAGTAAGAGGCACTCCAGAAAGAGCAGGGCTACAGATGATAGCTCTAACAAGTTCCGAGGTCAATGCCGATGCATTCTCTAATCCAGGTGTGAGTTCAACTGTCTCCATGACAGCAGGAAGATCCTATTTTGAACATGATCCAGCTAAGAGATTTGACGAAAGTGATACTGTTACATATGATGTAACTTGGAATTATACTGGTGATTCAGATGATGATATCATATTCTATGCTGCTGCAAACTTTGCAAATGGCAATGGCGCTAATAGTGGTGATAGAATTGTGCTTTTGACTGATACATTTCAAGTTGCACCAACAACTGATTTTAATGTTACAGTCGATGTCAGTAATCCGACGTGTCTAGGTACTGATGGCGCGATACAACTTGATGTCATGGGAGGTACGCCTCCATATAGCTTTGAATGGTTCGCAGATTCATTCATTCTCTCAAGTGACTCAACAGATTCTTATTCTGGCCTTCCCAGCGGTAGTTATATATACTCTGTCCTTGATAATGAAGGACTAACTATAAGTGGTGAAGTGATTCTACAGGAAGAAGATATAACGCCTCCAGTATTGAGTTGTCTTGTAGATACGGTGACAATCAATACGTGTACTCCATTGAGCTATCCTATACCCACTGCGGAGGACGAATGTAGTCCCGTCTCCATCACACGTATCGCAGGACTTGGTAGTAATCAATCTTTCCCTGCGGGCATAACACTTGAGGTATATGAAGCCTCGGACACCTCAGCTAACATTGCACAATGCACAATTGTAATCAATAATATAATTGACATGATGGCAAATATAGATGTGATCAATATCGCTTGTCATGACGACAGTACTGGCTCTGTTGTCATCGATGCATCAGGTGGTACGGAGCCCTATACATTCTCGACACTAAGTGAAAATCAAAACATTGATAGTCTCACAGAAGGCAGACATACGATAATTATAACCGACGCTACGGGATGTCAGATCCAAGAAGAAGTCGAGATCAGAAGACCGCAACCCATCTTTATTGATATAGTCGAAGTATTGCAACCACTCAGTACGATCAGCGGGGATGGAGCCATTGATATAGATGCTAATGGAGGAGCCCCACCCTATGCCTATCAATGGCGAACCGAAGATGAAGACTTTTCTAATGATGAGGATTTGACATTGCTTTTTCCTGGTACATATTATCTCATAGTGACAGATAGCAGAGGATGTATGATGACTTCAGATTCTATCACTCTTGATGCTCTTACTTTCATTGCAGATATTGAGTTATCAGAAGACATTGATGTATATCCTAATCCGACAGATCAAAGGTTGTACGTCGATATAGGAATCGGGATCGATATATCTTCAATCAACATCATCGATATCACAGGACGAGTTGTTCAATCTACAGAAGTAATCGAATCGTTTTTAGATGTGAGCAGATTGACATCTGGTGTCTTCATGGTTGCTGTACAAACCAACCAAGGAAAAATAGGCATAAAGACCTTTGTCAAACTATAAATCGCAACCATCGTTAATTATCTGTTAATCAAATTAGGAAGGATAACTTATACCTAATGTAATCGTCTAAAATGTACATGAAGAGGATCTTCTACATAACAATTGTGTCAATACTATCAGTAAGTGTCAACGCTCAAGATGCTGGTGAGATCGCTAAGTTTGAGCAAGAAGTCATATCTCTTGGCAAGGTAGTTAAAGGCGATATGGTCAAGAACAAGTTCGTTTTCACAAATATCTCTTCTGAAGATATCGAGATTGACATCGTTTCTACATGTGAGTGCACCAAAGCCAAATGGACTTCTGGGCCAATCGCTCCCGGTAAAGTGGGATCTGTTGATTTTACCTTTGACAGTAGCAAAAAAGATGAAGTAGTTCCTATAGATGTCGATATTTACTTCCTCAATATCAACCCAAAGACAGGCAATCCGTATAGCATGTATCTTCAATACACCTTTTTTTACTAATTAAAGCTTAGCTGTCCTACTCATTTATAGTGATATTAAATATTAACTAATATTTATTGTCCATATATGCTTCATGTCAGATAATAGAGTCATACCTTTGTTCAGGTATTGATGGATAATCAGAGATACCAAACACTAGGAGAATTTATCATCCAAAACCAGGAAGATTTTCAGTTCTCCAGCGGTGAGCTTTCAAGACTCATTAACTCTCTACGCCTTGCAGCCAAAACCGTTAATCACGAAGTAAATAAAGCAGGACTTGTAGACATTATAGGCCATGCAGGTAGTCACAACAAGCACGGTGAAAATCAGCAGAAGTTGGACATATATGCCAATGAAGTCTTTATCAGTACACTAACCAATCGAGAGATTGTCTGTGGTATAGCGTCCGAAGAGAATGAAGAGTTTATAAGTATACATGGTAATAAGAATACCATGCAGAATAAATATGTAGTGCTTATCGACCCCTTAGACGGAAGTAGCAACATAGATGTCAATGTATCAGTAGGTACTATCTTCTCTATCTATAG
>CAZRXJ010000290.1:0-4011 GCA_964604025.1 uncultured Saprospiraceae bacterium
GTATTTATATTTTATTATATCTTACTTTTTAGAAAAGTACTGCAAAATCGTATGATTTAAAACGCTGCAAAAAAGTGTTAGATATAAATTGATTCTATCAAGATGATCTTTCAATTATTGTATAGTTATCGCAAAGGATCTTTGTCTTTTTTACCCAGTACGAGTATGGCCGCCGCGCCAAATCATCCAAGGCAGCCCTTTTTTTAAGATAGTTCGAGAAAAATAGAGCTCATTCAAAATAGCTCATCTAACTGTTCATCCAATCCTTCCTTAATCTGAGACGTAATCAAATCTTCAAGATTAGGAAATTCTTCTTTATTATACGTCTTTGTAATTACACCTCCACTAAGCAA
The DNA here is from genome assembly GCA_964604025.1 of uncultured Saprospiraceae bacterium. Lineage (GTDB taxonomy): Bacteria > Bacteroidota > Bacteroidia > Chitinophagales > Saprospiraceae > JAJRXG01. The sequence goes on from CAZRXJ010000290.1 coordinate 354, forward strand.
ACTGATCTTATCACATATAGCTGTAAGCGCTATAAGTATATGGGAACTAAGCAGTATTGTTTTACCTGACTTTTTAAGTCTTAAGATAATCTCTTGAAATTTAACATTGGATTCTATATCCACACCACTCAATGGTTCATCTAGGACGAGGATAGGTCGATCTTGGGCAAGTAGACCAAGTAGTGCAAGTTTCTTTTTCATACCAGTGGAGTACTCATCTGCAAGCTGATCCAGCGGCAATTGAAAGATCTCATTCCACAATTCGATATTATAATTACTATTTTTAATTTTCAATATTTCCAAATACTCCTTCCCTTTCATAAATGGATAGAAATAAGGATCTGTCTCTAAAAATCCTATATCCTTTGCTGCCAATTCTTCAGAACCCAATGTTGTTGTACCTGCTCTTTCAGGCAACCAACCATTGAGCATACGAAACAATGTTGTCTTACCACTTCCATTCACACCAAGGATACCGTGTATCTCTCCTGGCATCGCTTCTAAGCTTACACCTTTGAGTATATCATCAGCACCATAGCCTGCTCGTACACCAGAGATCTTCAACATAGGATAGTAGTTAAGTTGAGGTGTGCTTTTCTAAAGTATATAACAAGATAGACAAGACATACGGGAGCAAAGAAAGGAACCAATGAACACATTACGAATATGCCGACTGCCAGCTGCCCTTGCACAAGCTGTCGCGATGGGTGATATCCCGCATATTTATAAAATACAGCAAAAAAGTTAATTAGAATTGAGAAGATGATCACAACTACAATTAGATACCACAACTCTGGATAATACAACAAAAACGAAATAGTAATCGGCATGACAAAAAGCAGGAGATATTTTATAATTGATATTAGTTTATATATTAAGAATTGTCTCGGCGTATAGTCAAAATCTATCATCGAAATCGGCTCAAATGAATTATACCAAGAAGTACTAATTATACCAATCAATATCACCGATACAATCGGAATGATAGGCGAAGCATAACATACTAAAGATCCAAAGGCCATCATGGCAACAATGATCCACCCGGAGATCCGTACTCCTGATCTACACTCAAAGTCCTTTGTTGGCATCCAAGAAACTGGGAAGAAAAATTTTCTTTTAAAGTTAGACCAACTAAATTTTGGAAGTAGCGCTACAATAAAACTTGTCAAGGTCATCACAATTAAATTGTAATAATTGCCAACCAACAAAAGTGTAATCAAACCCAATACGACTCCAACTATCAGATATTCTGATAAGAAGACTTGATATGGTTTATAACCAAGCATGCTAAGATGGTGCTTATCAGACCTATAATTCTGAAGAGATACAATCGAGACCCCAAATAGTATAGACATGTTATACCCTTCCGTTGATCTCTCTACCACACTTAATATCATGATCAGCAATATGGGTATACCAAGAAGCAAAAGAGGCCACCCTACTGAACGCAAGATTCTATAACCTTGAAAATATCTTAAATGAATGAGTCTACTTATGTCATGCATGAGATATCAAATATGAGATGCTCTATAGATCTGCGCCATTAATTTAGATAAAATGCCTTGATCCGAGGATATAGGAGTATTATCAACCTTCTTCTATTCTACCTTCCATCCGTTACAGTTCCGTCGCCACAGAAGTACGAGCGTGCGGGATACCTGGCAATCAAACTTTCATCCGATATAGCACATAGGATTGAAGTCTGGTTTTCTTTGACAAGACTGATGAATAAAGTCATGACATCATCCGTACTTTTTTGGTCTAAGTGGACCATAGGATTATCAGCAAGAAGTAACGTGGGTTTGTTCAACACTGATCTCGCTATAGCGACTTTTTGTCTTAGACCTGAAGGGAGATCACTTACTAACTCACCTTGTAAGTTGTTAAGCCCTAATTGATCCAAGACTTCATTTATTCTTTTTTCACGTTCGCTTGCCATAGCCCAGTCAACAACCTGTAGTATAGTATCGAAATTTTTAAAAACTGTCTGATCATTAAACAAAGGATAACTATCAGATATCAATCCCAGCTTTCTACGGTAAGATTGTAGTGATCGTTTGGAGAGATCGGTTAGGTCCTGACCTGCAGCGTAAGCTCGTGCTCCAGATAACTTCAGTAATCCATATAGCCCATTGATCAATGAAGATTTACCAGAACCAGTCTCACCTTTAAGATAACAAAACTCTCCGCTATTGATCACCATGTGAATATCCCTCAGTATCATCCGCTCCTTATACAACACGGATGCACTATCCAGGTGTAAGACCTCCTTGTATTCACTCATATGGTAAAATTGTTAATATTTAACCAATGAAAAGAATTTTGTGTGTAGAATTGTTACTGGCTGCGTTGCTGCAGGCGTCCCGGCCTCAGCTCTACAGCGCCGCATTCTTGAGGCTTATACACTACCCCGCATCCTTGAGGCTGGAAGCCTACAAGAACGCTAACTTCTGTGGTACCTCGTCACTGCGTTGCTGCAGGCCTCTGGCCTCTGACGTTCTGTCTGTTGCTGCAGGCCTTTGGCCTCAGCTGTACATTTCAAGTCTCTATTTAGACTTGATCTAAAGATTTCAAATGAGACATGAAAGGGCCGATATCAATTAACTTTGTTGTCAGGATCTGGTTAGATATATTCAACTATGAAAAAGACGCACATTATCGCACTTATTATGATGGCAGTAGCAATAGTGATGCTGACGATGTCATCTAAGGATCTCAGCACCTTTTCAACATTTGCGAAAGCAGAAGCTGATCAATCAAGAGTTAAAGTATCTGGACAACTTTCTAAGTCCGATCCAATGATCTACGATCCTGAGAAAGACGCTAACTACTTTAGTTTCTACATGATCGATGATAATAACGACAAGCGTCAAGTGGCGATCAGAGAAGCAAAACGTTATGACTTCGAGAGATCTGAAAAGATCGTCGTCACGGGCAAGATGAATGCTGAAGGAGTATTTGAGGCATCGGAAATGTTATTAAAATGCCCTTCTAAATATAAGGAGGAGGAACTCGCACTTAGAAAGCAAGCCGCAGCCATCGAGTCATAGATGGATGATATCACCTACATCGGCGAACACTTATGGCTGGGTCGAGTCGGTCATGTCGCCCTGGTCACGGCATTAGTGACTGCACTATGTTCAGCATGGTCATATTACAAGAGTCTTAAAGGGGAAGATTCATGGGCACGGATAGGAAGGTCAGCTTATATCACACATGGTATCAGTGTATTGATCGTGATCGCACTACTGCTCTATGCCATGGTATCACACTACTATGAGTATGATTATGTCTATCGTACTGTATCAGACTCATCACAGACCCGATATCTATTGGCGGCATTCTGGGCAGATCAAGAGGGAAGTTTTCTTTTGTGGATGTTCTGGCATGTGATATTAGGCTGGATATTCATAGCTAAAGGAAAGACATGGACGGCACCTACTTTAGTCACGCTGGCCTTAATACAAGTGTTTTTAACAAGTATGTTACTGGGTGTGTTTATGCCGTTCATGGAAGATGATTATAGGTTGGGAAGCAATCCATTCATACTAGTACGTGATGTATATCTAGATGCTCCGATATTTGCCAATGCCGATTACCTAACGCAGATAGAGGGACGTGGACTCAATCCTTTACTTCAGAATTATTGGATGACGAT
>CAZRXJ010000291.1:0-4005 GCA_964604025.1 uncultured Saprospiraceae bacterium
ACTTGAAGCCATGCTATTACGGATCACCTCAAGGTTTTGAGATTTTCCCCTTACAGCTACTACATCTCCTGCTCTTAGAGACATTGATGGTATATTAGATACAACACCATTGACACATACATGCTTATGCGTGACGAGTTGTCTAGCTGCCCTTCTTGTCGGTGCCATACCTAATCTAAATACGGTATTGTCTAATCTCGCTTCTAGTAATTGAAGTAAGATCTCACCAGTTACGCCTGATTTGCTGTTTGCTTTTTCAAACAGGTTTCTAAATTGACGCTCCAATACACCATAAGTATATTTAGCTTTTTGCTTCTCCATAAGTTGGATAGCATAGTCTGACTTTTGCTTTCTCCTACGGCCATTACCATGTTGCCCTGGAGGGTACTTTCTCTTTTCGAAGCCACGGTCGGGTCCGTAAATCGCTTCTCCTAAAGCCCTAGCTTTTTTTGTTTTTGGTCCTGTATATCTCGCCATTGTACCTTAATTCTTATATTATACTCTTCTTCTTTTAGGTGGACGACAGCCATTGTGTGGTACTGGCGTTTTGTCTCTAATTCTTGATACTTTGATACCCACGGAATCGATTGCTCTTATTGCAGCTTCTCTTCCAGAGCCAGGTCCTTTCACATGTACTTCTACAGTTCTAAGGCCTGCATCGTATGCTACTTGTCCTGCATCGGTAGCAGCCATCTGTGCCGCATATGGAGTGTTCTTTTTAGAACCTCTAAAGCCTGCTTTTCCTGCTGATGCCCATGAGATCACCTGTCCCTGCTTATTGCAAAGAGATATGATGATGTTATTGAACGATGCTTGTATATACGCTAAGCCTTCTGGCTGAACGACTACTTTTCTATTCTTAGCTTTTTTTACGCTTTTAGCCATTATTTCGTAGCTTTTTTCTTGTTAGCAACTGTTTTCTTCTTTCCCTTTCTTGTACGGGCGTTAGTCTGTGTACGCTGTCCACGTACTGGCAATCCCTTACGATGACGCACACCTCGATAAGATCCTATATCCATCAATCGCTTGATATTCAATTGGACTTCACTTCTAAGTTCACCTTCTACCGTGTAATCTTCTTGGATCATACCTGATATATCACGGATATTATCATCGTTCCAATCTTTAACTTTAGTATGGATGTCGATACTTGCCTTTGCCAGAATCTCTTCTGCTCTACTTCTCCCTACACCATAGATATAGGTTAGGCCGATAATGCCTCTTTTATTTTTTGGTAAATCTACTCCTGCTATACGAGCCATATCTTTTGTTTATCCTTGTCGTTGCTTGAATCTTGGGTTCTTCTTGTTGATCACATACAACTTCCCTTTTCGTCTCACCAACTTGCAATCAGCTGACCGCTTCTTTATTGACGCTCTTACTTTCATAATTACTTATATCTAAATGTGATTCTTCCTCTTGTTAAATCATACGGTGACATCTCAACCGCAACTTTGTCTCCTGGAAGGATCTTTATATAATACATTCTCATCTTGCCAGATATAGTGGCAGTGATGAGGTGATTATTCTCTAATCTTACTCTAAACATCGCGTTGGATAGAGCTTCTTCGATTATTCCGTCTTGCTTTATTAAATTCTTCTTAGCCATAAAAATTTGGGAGTGCAAATATCTAACTTTTTAGGGATATTTTCTCTAGTTCATTATTTTTCTCAATTGCCGCTTCCAAGAACGAATGGTCAGACAAGATATCTGCCTCTCCATTTCGTACTGCGATAGTGTGTTCATAGTGTGCAGAAGGCTTCTTATCCCTCGTATACACCGTCCATCCATCATCGGATTGAGCTATATTTTTCTTACCAAGATTTATCATCGGTTCTATCGCTATAACAAGTCCTTCTTGGAGTTTTACACCTCTCCCTCTTTTGCCATAATTAGGCACTTCTGGTTTCTCGTGTAGATTCTTACCAAGACCATGACCCACTAATTCCCTCACAACACTATATCCATGCACATGCTCGGTATAATGTTGGACGGCATAACTGATATCGCCTAATCTTCCATCTCTTTTGGCTGCATCTATACCTTTGTATAGACTTTCGTTAGTAACAACTAACAGCTTCATTGTTTCTTCACCGATGTCTCCGATAGCAAAAGTATATGCCGCATCTCCATAGTAGTCATTGTGATATACACCACAGTCAACCGATACAATATCACCTTCTTTAAAAGGAACATCATTGGGGATACCATGGACCACAACTTCATTCTTAGAGATGCACAAAGTCGATGGAAAATCATTGTACCCTTTGAATCCAGGTAATGCTCCATGATCTCTTATAAACTCTTCTGCTTTTGCATCTAATTCAAGACCTGTTACACCTTCTTTAAGATGTTCGGCTACAAGAGCGAGCGTTTTAGAAACCAAAAGACAATTCTGTCTTATGAGTTCTATCTCTTCGTCTGTCTTGTAAATAATCTTAGACATTAATCAGTATGGATTACTACATGCCTGCACCAATAGGCTGCATACCACTGCGACCTTTGAGCTTTCCAGACTTTACTAATCCATCATACTTTCTCATCAACAGATGGCTTTCGATCTGTTGTAGCGTATCTAATACTACACCTACAAGAATAAGAAGCGATGTCCCACCAAAGAAAAATGCGAATGCTTGGTTCACACCAAAGCTTGCCACAACTGCAGGGAATATCGATATCAATCCAAGGAATATAGATCCTGGAAGGGTAACTCTTGTCGTAAGTGTATCTATAAAATCTTGAGTGCTTTTACCAGGCTTTATACCGGGGATAAAAGCATTTTGTCTTTTTAGGTATTCTGCATATTGCTTTGGATTAACCATAAGCGCAGTATATACATATGTGAATATCACCACTAAGAAAAAGAAAATGATATTGTAGGGTATGCTTTGCCAGTCACCTAATGCCATTAAAAAACCATTGGTCGGTCCTTCTGGTCCTGATACAGCATTAGCCAGTGTTATGGGTAAGAACATGATCGCTTGGGCAAATATGATCGGCATTACACCTGCAGCATTTACCTTGAGTGGGATGTAATCTCTTGCTCCAGCCATAGGGATAGATCCTGATGTTCCTCTACCAACCATGCGCTTGGCGAACTGTAGCGGTATCTTTCGAACCCCTTGAATAATCATTATGGAGACTAAGAAGATGAAGAACAGAACGATCATCTCTAAAATAAAAATGAATAGTCCCGCTGATTCTAACTGTATCTGAATCTCACCAAAAAATGCTGTTGGCAATGTTGCGATGATACCGATCATAATCAGCAGTGATACACCATTACCGATACCACTTTCTGTTATTCGTTCACCTAACCACATGGCAAAGATGGTACCTGCTGAGAGGATGATGATCCCACTAAACCAAAATACAACTCTTGGTACATCGGCGTAAACGGCATTGGGGATACTATTGATATAAGTCAAGAAAGTTCCACCTTGTACTAATGTTATAGCTAAAGTCAACCATCTTGTAATCTGACCGATCTTCTTACGACCAGACTCTCCTTCCTGTTGTTGTAATCTTTGAAAGTACGGTACTGCAAAACCCAATAACTGGATAATGATCGATGCCGTGATATATGGCATGATACCCAGTGCAAATATCGCCGCCCTATTAAATGCGCCTCCTGCGAAGGTATTAATCAAATCAAGAATCGTATTACCACCTCCTTGTGCAGATGCAGCATCTAAGGCCACAGGGTCAACACCGGGAATTGGAATAAAAGATCCTAATCTGTAAACAGCTAAAATCGCAATAGTGAAAAGGATCTTGTTACGAAGTTCCTTTATCTTCCAAATATTCTTTAGGGTCTCGATAAATTTGTTCATCAGCTATAGTTAGAGTTTTTCTGCAGTTCCTCCTTGAGCTTCTATTTTTTCAATTGCACTTGCTGAGTAGGCATGTGCTTTTACACTCACTTTTGTAGATAAGTCTCCGTTGCCTAGTACTTTGATTACATCATTCTTCTTAATAATACCTAATTTGTACAGTGCTTCTGG
>CAZRXJ010000292.1:0-3979 GCA_964604025.1 uncultured Saprospiraceae bacterium
CTGTTATGGTTATGATTATGGTTGGGATCCTCTATATAAGAATATTCCATTCTATTATGGATTACATAATGGTATAGGCTACGGCATATTCTTTGACAATACATTTAGAACATTTTTTGATTTTGGTGGTGAACGCAGCAGCGCAACCAGTTTTTGGGCGCACGGTGGAGAGATGAATTATTACTTTATCGCGGGCCCAGAATTATTAGATGTCAACAAGAGATATGCGCGTCTAACAGGTGTTGCTGATATGCCCGCTATGTGGTCATTGGGATTCCAACAATGCAAATGGAGTTACTACCCTGAGTCACAAGTGAGAGATATAACGACTAAGATGAGAGAGAAGCGCATACCTTGTGATGCGATCTATCTCGATATAGATTATATGGATGGCTTTAGGTGCTTCACTTGGGACAATGAACGCTTTCCTCAACCCAAGAAGATGATCGATGATCTGCGAGATCAGGGATTTCAGACTATGGTGATCATTGATCCAGGGATTAAAAAAGATCACGACTACCCAGTCTTTAAAGAGGCATTAGCAAAAGGATATTTCTGTAGAAGATTAGATGGCCCATATGCAGAAGGTAAGGTATGGCCAGGCGATTGTTATTTTCCAGATTTTACAAAGCCAGAAGTAAGAGTTTGGTGGGCAGATCTATACAAAAGCCTCATCGATGATCTTGGAGTTGCTGGTGTCTGGAATGACATGAATGAACCTGCACTATTTGAAGTAGAATCTAAGACTATGCCTGATGATGTTATGTTCGATTATGATGGACATACCACAAGTCATCGTAAGGCTCATAACGTCTATGGTATGCAGATGGCGCGTGCCACTTATGACGGCGTGAAAAAGCATGGAAACAACAAACGCGGATTGATCATCACAAGATCTGGTTACGCAGGTTTACAACGCTATAGCAGTGTATGGACTGGAGACAATATTGCGACTTGGCAACATGTATGGCTCGCTAATATCCAATGTCAGCGATTGGCAGTGAGCGGTGTTTCTTTTGCTGGTTCAGACATTGGAGGCTTCGTAGGACATCCTACACCAGAGATGTTTGTGAGATGGATACAGCTGGCTATTTTTCATCCTTTCTGCAGGGTTCATAGCAGTCAAGACGATGGCGATCAGGAACCGTGGTCATTTGGTGAAGAGGCACTTGATTTATTTAGAGAAGCTGTCGAGTTGAGATATCGCATGTTGCCATATCATTATACCGCTTTCTATCAACACCATATCACTGGAGTGCCGATATTAAGACCGTTGTCCTTTGTAGATCAGCATGATGTTGATACGCACAATCGCGACCATGAGTTTTTGTGCGGGGATCACATCCTAACATCTTCTATCTCTAAAGACGCAATCAAAACTAAAGAGGTCTATCTCCCTCAAGGCAAATGGTATAATTACTGGACGGATAAGTTAGAAAATGGAGGTCAAACCATAACCTTCCCACTTACAAAATCTACTTACCCTTTGTTTATAAAAGAAGGTGCCATTATACCCTTGTATCCTGTCCAACAATATGTAGATGAGAGTTCTTTAGAAGAAGTATCACTTTCAGTGTATTATAAAAATGGAACTGAAGTTTCTAATTTCTATGAGGATGCTCACAATGGTTATGAGTATCAATCAGGAGACTATAGATATGCTACTTACACTCTAGAAGGAGGCGATCACTACCTTTCTATTAAGCAACAAGTAGAAGGATCATTTCAACCATCTTATGACCGATGCAGATTAGAATTGCATGGATTGCCTTCTGATGATGTAAAGGTATCGGTTGATGGTAATGTTGTGGAAGGTGGTATCGTGCCATTAGCATTTCAAGAGGTTAGGGTGGAGTGGTAGATAGTGTAAAGGTTGTTATAGGTGTCTTCGTTTATGGCGCCTTTTTGTTTCCCTAAATAATGGAGTTTTAAAACGGGATGCTCAAGACAACTGCAGTTTTGAGACGAAGGTTTTTAACGGCTCGTCAGAGAATTGTGTCATCCACCTTTGACCAGTGAGTGTGAATATCCAATTATTTAGGTTATAGTAAAAAGGTTGCTATTTACGTACGTAATTAATAACTTTATATTATGAAAGTGGTAAACTATACTGAACTACGTTTGAACCTTAAGCACTGGTTGGATTCTGTAATCGATGACGTTGAAGAGGTCATTATAAAGAGAAAAGACCAAAAGGACTTGGTGCTCATATCATTAGAAGAGTACAATTCTTTAGTAGAGACCAATTATCTACTTTCTGGTAAGAATCGTGACGTGCTATTAGAGTCAATAGAACAAGTGAAGAAGGGTGATACGGCATCACACGAGTTAATTGAAGAATGAAGATATCTTGGTCGAAGCAAGCATGGGAAGATTATGTGTACTGGCAGCAGAATGATAAGAAGAGACTCAAGCGTATCAATAAGTTGGTCAAAGAAGCCATACTAGACCCTTTTCAGGGCATTGGTAGTCCTGAACCTTTACGACATGAGTTACAAGGTTTTTGGTCTCGAAGAATAGATAAGGCACATCGGTTGGTCTATGCGTTTGAGGATGATGAATTGCTTATAGTTGCTTGTCGACATCATTATTGAAGAATGTGAAAACTTGGTCTATAATTCTCTTATAAATAAGGCCCTAACAAATCAAAAAAAAACTAAAAAACCGTTGTTATAGGTATTCTCGCTTATGACGTCTTTTAAATCTCCAAGCAATCGAGTCTTAATCAAAGATGTTCACGACAGCATTAATCTTCAGACAAAGGGTTTCCAACCTCTTGTCTTATTCGTCACCACAAAGAGGTTAAAAAACCTCCCTATATCTGCTTACGTTCAGATCTATCATTGGATAAGATTGGATACAGAATAGATATTTATTGGATAATATGCTATCTTCATTATTGGATAAGATTGGATACAAAATGGATATATCTAATAAAATGAATCAGAAGCTTGATTTGGGGAGCAAAACATACTTGCACCTTACTAAGCTATTAAGCCAGATAGATACCTTCAAAGGATCATGGCAAGAGATAGAACATAAAGAGGCGAGATACTTAAAAGAGTTACGTCAGATGGCTACCGTAGCAAGCGTAGGATCTTCGACAAGAATCGAGGGTGTGAAGATGACAGATGCAGAAATCGATAAACTATTAAAGTCAGTCAAAATCAATAAACTTGAAAAGCGTGATGAACAAGAAGTAGTAGGCTACTATGAAGCTTTACAGGTGACTTTGGAGAACTATCAAGACATAGAATTAGTAGAGAGATACATCCATCAATTGCATGGGATGCTATTAAAACATAGTGGAAAAGATCAAACGCACAAAGGGCGATACAAGCAGTTATCAAATAAGGTCGTAGCGAACTATCCAGATGGAACACAGAAGGTGATTTTCAATACTACAGAACCACACCTAACTCAAAAAGAAGTCCAAGAGCTTATAAGCTGGACAAATGAATCTATAAAAGCTGAAGAAATCCACCCATTAATTATAGTTGGAACATTCGTCTACGAGTTTTTATCAATACATCCGTATCAAGATGGCAACGGTAGAATATCGAGATTATTAACGACTATGTTATTGATGAGGCAAGGCTATGACTTTGTTCAATACATTTCTTTTGAACATGTAATTGAGTTAAGAAAAGATGAATATTATAAGGCTTTGATGCAAGGTCAAAAAGATAGATATACAAAAGATGAAAGGATCGATGATTGGTTAACTTTCTTTTTAGAATGTATGATCGATCTAACGAAGAGATTAGATAAAAAATACTCAACTTATAGCAAGATAAAATTGGAATTAAATGAAAGGCAAAAATCAATTTTGATCTTTATTGAAAAAGAGAAAACAACTAAAATAGGCGCTATTGAAAAAGCACTGTCAGATGAATCCAGAAATACAATTAAGAAGGATCTAATTTATCTTTTAAATGAAGGATTAATCTTAAGAACAGGATCAGGTAGAGGGGTGCAG
>CAZRXJ010000293.1:0-3969 GCA_964604025.1 uncultured Saprospiraceae bacterium
ACACCTTTTCTAAATGTGGTCCTTCAGGCCGCCTATTTTGCGTAAGCTTACTAACCACAAGATAGATAATCAAGGAAATTAGAAAAGCAGGAATAATCTCATGGATATCGTATAAACTTTCGACTCTTAATCTGAATCCAAACCTCCACACGATGTTAGTCACCATGCCTGCAATCATTGATGATAGTGCTGCTACATCTGTTCCCCATTTTAAATAGAGACCGCCAAAGATGGCAGGGAAGAAACTGGCGGCGAATACTGAACCTGCAAATGCCGTTAGTTCTACTATGCCCGCCATAGGGTATAAGGTGAGGATGTAAACAATGATACAATAGACAAACATAAACCACTTTGTACTTGTGATGATACTTGATTCTTTCATCGGACGTACAACATGGCAGATGTCTTTTACAAATGCAGTCCCAATAATTATAATGACAGATGCAAGAGACGACATGCCTGCCGCAAATAAACCAGAGACGCAGATGCCGCTTACCAGCTTGTTATCAAATTTGTCCAACATAAATCCAATCACTTCATCTGTATTGTTGATTAGATAGGCGGCTTCTTCTTCAGTGGCCATGCCATGTACAAGCGCACCTAATCCCATCACGCAGACAAGTGATATACCTAAGAAGACTGGTGTCCAGATCATGGCAAACTTCATGCTCTTTGCATTATCAATAGAATAAAACCTTATCAGATTTTTAGGTTCAGATATCTGTTTCATTCCTATCGATAGGCCTATACCCAGGATGTACATGAACGAGACCAACATACCAAATGATACAAGTCCATCGCCCATAGGTTCGCCGCTTTTAGATGGATGTGACGTCATACTTATTGACTCCATCAATGGTTCTATGCCGCCTACATAGATGAATGGTAGAGATAGCATCAACATAGCTACGCCAAACATGATTATACCTTGTACCGCATCTGTCCAAAGCACACTATACATGCCACCCCAGATTGTATATAGACAGGTCACAAAGATGATGAGAAGTGACCCCAACCAGTAAGGTATATCCAGCACCGAGGTCATGACATGTGCACAACCTTTAGCTATACCGATCATGTACCATAGTGTTGCAAAAAGTATAATGACAGCTGACAGTACTCGGATGGATTTAGCGAGATCGCTTTTATATCGAAGATGAAAATAATCTGGAATTGTATATGACTTGAGTCGCGCTGTCTGTTGCCTCATTCTTGGGCCCAGTAGCTGCCAAGATATGACACAAAATATAGTCCATATAAAAGCCATCCAGGCCCACGAAAGACCATATTGAAAGGATTTGCCTGCTTGTCCGATATAAGTATTTGTGGAAGCGGAAGTAGAAAAGAAGGCTAGCGATATGACCCAACCGGGAATGGATCTTTTCGCTACATAATATCCTTCTACGCCCTCTGCCGCTTTCTTTTTAAAGTACCAACCTATATAGATACATCCTCCAACATAGATCAATATGAGTATGATGGTCAGATAGTGATCTTGGAGATAGGCGGTCATAGTGATGTATCAATTGACTCATCATCTTCGATGATTACTTCCTGTCTTTGGACCAAGAGTGCATTGATGATGACCAGTATGATGATGCCAACATAAGGGAAAGATGTCCAAAAATCCATTGATTAAAATTGTTGACTCAATATAGTATTAGAATCAGAGATTTGAATAGTCAACTTCTCTCGTTGTTCCAATAACACTGATTTGTGCCATCAGCTTACACTCTTTCTATCAACTCTTTAGAGCCGATTACTTCTGCAAATTCTTCATTAAGATTGGCCAATGTTGTTTGATGGATGATATCCGATGAGAAGACTTGTCCATTGATGCCCTTTCGGTCAAAAGTAGCCGTAGCATCTGATATTAGAATAGTATCGTATCCCAGATTGCCTGCCATTCTCGTAGTAGTAGATATACAATGATTAGTGGTCAATCCCACAATTACTAATTTGTTTATCTTCTGATTGTCAAGTCTTTCCTTGAGATCTGTCCCGATGAATGCACTATTAACATTCTTCTTGATAACGGGCTCATTATTTAAGGGTTTCACTTCGTCTCTCATCTCAAATCCTGGATGTGATTCATGTAATCTTGACTTTGGATTTTGCGAACTATGCACTATATGGAAAATAGGAAGGTCAAGGTCACGCCAAATATTTAATATCTCTGCGCATTTCAATTCTGCATCCTTGTTGTTTCTATTGCCACCCCAATATTCTTCATTATCAAAACCTTTCTGGATATCTATCAAAAGTAATGCTGCGTTTTGTTCTCTTAATTTCATAGTTGTAATTATAATATGGTTGTTGCTTATACTAATTTTTAATTGGAGTACGAGAGTTATTTACCATAGTCCAACTTTCTCCATATATTGATTCGTAGGTAATAGCAAGTTTTAAGTTGTCACTATCTAAAGCTTTTCGAAGTTTATTTGCCCTTGCTATAGTTTTTAATGCTAGAGTTTTGTCTGATTGTTTTATTAAGGCGATCTCCTCTTTTTCTTGGATCAAGTCGCCAACAAAGAGATCTGTGTATCTCAATGGTATTGAATCTTTTTTAGATAAGTTACTTTTTGTATATTCAAGAAGACTATTATATGATTGTCCAGTTGAGTCGGTTATGTCTATGTCAGTAATGAAGGCAGGGCCGATTCCTTTATTTTTTATAACGTAAGCATAGTTTATAGAATTAGAATTCATATGTGTGACACCTAGATACGGATACACAGATTTATATTGTTGTTTTCTCATCAAATTAGTCTGATATATAAAAACTACTAATGTCGAAAGGCTGATAATCATCGCACTGATACCGATTAGAATTTCATTTGTCATTAATTTTTTATTCATCAGTGTTGTTTTGACAATTTAAAGAAGGTGTGTCTGCACCTTAGATAAGTAGGGATTCTAAAACAATTATACTCACTCACTATTAATTCTCCATGGGGGATTGAGTCTATTGTCTCCGCCATGATATAATATGATTTGATTGCCATCTACATCTTTTAGCCTTGCTTCTCTCCATAACCAGCTTTGATCTATGGGATCATGTTCGAACAAAATACCTTTATCTTTTAATTCAGCAACACGTTTATCGAGTTGTTCACATTCAAAATACACATAAATGCCATCTCCTTGTGGCAAGACATTCGTTTGATGAATTGAGAATGTGGATGTCCCATCAGGACACTCAAATCTTGCATAATGAGGCAATGACTCAACGATCAATGTTAATCCTAGTTTTTGATAAAAAGGAATTGATCTGGTCAGATCTAATGATGGGACTGTTATTTGATTGAGGTTCATTCTTCTTGAGTTTCTAAAGTCATGATAATTTTAAGTTAGATCAATACTTTTGGAAAGGTAACAACTCATATGATTGATTAACTGATGAACTCAACATTATCTTTATAAGACGTTGATTCACAATTTTGAGATTTTGGTGGAATACATAATCAAACTGTCGCCCGTATAATAGTTGAGAAATAATTTGGTAGTGCTTCTTGTCAAACCAATTTTTATTTGGATATTTAGCTGTGGTGAAAAATTCGTGTGCTAAGAAATCTACCTGCCGATCCTTCTTTAAAAATAATAAGAGTTCGTGGCTACCAGCCATAGTAGTTGCCCTATTACCCAAGTGTCCTTTATGTATAATGGCATATTCTGGAGCGATCTCTATGTGCAGTGGCAACAACCTTTACCCTAATGCCGGCGGCATCGCATCTTACATTACTATAGGCATAGCCCTGCTTGTGATCTTTAGCATCATGTTCAATTACAAAGGAAAAAGAACTTGGACTGCAGCAGTTATAACTTCCATTGGTATCATATTTATTGGTCTTAGTCAATTCTACTTTATGGATGAATTGAGTTATTACCTAGGTGTGATATTGCTCTTTTTTGGAATTTGGTACAACGGAAGTTTTTACTATTTCCATAAAAAATATATCAAACATTCAA
>CAZRXJ010000294.1:0-3961 GCA_964604025.1 uncultured Saprospiraceae bacterium
GGATTGATCAGACGTTCTATAACGATGGCGAGTATCTTGATAGTGATCATCTTGTCTATAGGATATCTTTTGATGAAGTTTAGATGACGTGAGAAGAGGAGATTATATATTGCTTATTTGCGATTGGATAGCTGCGATTATATCGTGGCTTTTATTCTTTATATATCGCAAACGAATAGAAGAACCTCAAGTGTCCTTGGATTATATATTAGCTGATCCGCGATTGATCATTGGATTGATGATCATACCGATTGTCTGGATTTTATTTTGGTCTTTCTTTGGTCTTTACCAACGTACCTATCGCAAGTCGAGATTGCAAGTTCTATATATGACGATTGTGGGATCAATCATCGGTTCATTGGGATTACTCTTTACAGTGATCAGAGATGATACTGCACTATCTCTTATCTCTTATCTCCAATCATTTGTTGCAGTTCTAATTATACATTTTTCTTTGTTCTTGGTGATGAGGATGTTGATTTTATCTATTTATAAATGGCAATTAAAAAATGATAAACATCGATTTACAGGTGCTATAATATCGGATCAATCCAAGTCTTCATTTTTGCCGATGAGATTTACATCGATAGAGGAGGTTATAGATATTAAAGATTATAATCCCGACGCTCATTATAAATCTGTGGATTCACTTGCCTTAATTTCAAATGACAAAATCAGTGTTAATCGCTTATTGCCGATACTCATAGGTACCTCGCGAGGACGAGATATATTTGTTGGAGAAGAAACATTAGCGCTACTTAATTACGATTATAAAGGAACACCATTTTTGTTGAGTCATTACATAGCTCTGCAGACTCATCCGATGTGGGCATGGCAACGCAATGGAAAGAGGTGTTTTGATCTTATGTCTTCTCTGATTATGATCTTATTGTTAAGTCCTCTTCTGGTATGGTTATATTATAAAGTCAAGCGATCTTCAGAAGGCCCTTGTTTGTTTAGACAAGAGAGATTAGGTAAGAATGGAACGCCATTTACAATTTACAAATTTAGATCCATGTTTATTGATGCTGAAGAGGATGGACCTGCTCTTGCTCTTGACGATGATGAGCGCTGTACGCCATTTGGTAGGTGGATGCGCAGGTGGAGACTTGATGAGCTACCACAATTTTTTAATGTTATCAGAGGTGATATGTCACTTGTGGGCCCAAGACCAGAGCGATCTTTTTATGCTTATCAATTATTGGATATTAATCCCAGATATGCTTTATTATGGCAAGTAAAACCAGGCATTACATCATGGGGACAGATCAAATTTGGTTATGCATCTAATATCAAGGAAATGCTCAGACGCTTCCGTTTTGATTTGCTTTATGTTGAGCAGATGTCGATACTACTTGACTTTAGGATACTTTACTATACACTTATTGTCTTGTGGCAAGGCAAAGGTCGATAAGAACGATAAGATCAAGTGTCACCTGTCAATCGCTTTAAAGAATCAAAACCAATAAACCCTCTTAAACCACTAAAAGTGTAAATCCTCATAAACCAATAAAACCTGATTTAAAACTCTTCTCCGCCGCCACCATCAGACCTTCCGCCTCTTTCTCCACCTCTTTTCTTCTTTTGATTTATCCTGTAGTTAAATGAAAGACTTGTCGTGCGTGCTCTCCATTGAAATTCGCTTTCTCTAAAAAAGTTCTCACCGATAGTAGTTCCTTGTCTCCTGCGACTGTTGAACACATCGCGGACACTTAGTGTTATCGTACCTTGCTTATTCATTACATCTTTGCTCCATCCTAGATCTAAGCTTGCGATACCATTAGTCGTGCCTTGAACTGTTTCGCGACCTGCTCTATAGTTAAATCTAAGTTGTAAGTTGGAACCTTTCCAAAATGTAAACCTTGTTGTCCATCGTGTATTCCAAGTAGAAGTATTGCTTTGAAAGCTGTCGTCTATGTTTTGGCCATTGACTTTTTGTTGGAAGAAGTTAGCATTAGCATCTAATCTTAACCACTTTACACCACTATATTGAAAAGTGAATTCTACACCAAAGTCGTCTCCAGTCGCCAAGTTCTGAGGAAGCCGATTAGTCGTTCCATCATCATTGAATATAAGGATACGTTGTATCACATCAGTAGTATGTCTATAGAATAAACCACCACTTATGGTTAGATCATCAGAGTAATTTATAAAGTTCACTTCATAAGCATCAGTGAACTCAGGATCTAGATTAGGATTTCCGCTAAAAGTATTTCTATTATCACTAAAAGTGAAAAAAGGATTGAGATCTCTAAATCTTGGCCTTCTTATCCGTCTGCTATAATTAGTCTGAATCGTGCTTCCTTCCGCAATCTCATAATTGAAAAAAGCACTCGGGAATAAACTAAAGTAGTCTCTAGCATTAACTTCATTAGTCTCTAACAATTCTGTAAGGATATCTGAATACTCACTTCTAAGGCCTAGCTGATAACTGAATTTGCTCACCTTGTTACCGTATATAGAGTATACAGCATGTACATTCTCATCATAGTTAAAGTTGTTGGAGAGTCCTATAAGCTTTTGTAAAGATCCATCCTCTTCCTGCTGGACGAGATAGTCATTATTGATAGCCCTTAATGAGCTTCGTGCCCCTAATTCAAATTTTCCATCTTCTCCAATAGGTTTGTTAAAGTCGACTTGGAATAGCCATTGCTTATTTGACTCTTCATTGTCAGAGCGCTGTACCAAGTCAGGGATCTGATCTCCTACAAATACATTGCTCACTTCTAAAAAATCAGAACCTTCTTTTTCAATATTGTCTTGATATTGAAATGTAGCTTCTAAGGTGTGTTTTCGAGAGGTGTACTGTTTCTTATAATTAACGCTATATTCTAAATTGCTTTCATCTTCTTCTTCATCATCTGTTCTAAGTGTAGTCGTAACTAGATTATCTGGAAAGTTATCTATATAATCTCGAAATTCTAATAAGCCAAAATTATCTTCATCTGACCTTCTATATAAAAAAGAACCAGTCAAGGTTTCCTTATCAGTTGGCAGATAGTCAATCCCAAACCTTAAACTGTTGGACAAACTTGATCGATCGTTATCTCTAAATGTCTCTTGAAAAAAGACATCGTTTACCCTCGTTTGCTCTAAGAATGATTTGCCGTTGCCAGGGCCTGTTCGCGTTCTAAGTCCATAGTTGGCAAACCAATTTATTTTCCCTTTTCTATAATTGACATTAGCGCCTATCCCAGCTTGCTCTGGATATCCAGCTGATATATCAAATGAACCGTTGAATCCGCTTCCTTTATCTTTCTTGAGTACTATGTTGATGATGCCTGCCATGCCTTCAGCTTCATACCTGGCAGATGGATTAGTTATTACCTCTACGGATGATATAAGGTTAGCAGGGATAGACCTTAGCCCATTGACGTTGTCTTGATTGGCAAGACCCGAAGGTTTTCCATCAATAAGAATCCTTACACCTTGACTTCCTCTTAAGCTAACTGCTCCTTCGATGTCAACTGTAACTGAAGGAACATTATCAAGTATATCTTCTGCACTACCTCCTTGATTGGCCAAGTCTTTTCCAACATTGAATACCCTTTTGTCCAATGAAAATTGAGTTTCACTTTTTTCCGCTCGTATTTCTATATCATCTAGTGCGATACCGGATATGGCCAGATTGATCGTACCAAGATCAATGGTCCTGCTGCCAGCTCTTATTGATTCGCGATCTAGTACGACATCTAATGTCTGAGCTTCATAGGATATGTATTCGATGATTGCATACATCGGTCCTACTCTTGCACTTACTGCAAATGTGCCATCTGTCTCTGTAAGTCCACCTGTAACTAGCGAACTGTCCCTTTTGTTGAACAAAGAAATCGTCGCAAACTCTAAAGCAGATTGATTGTCTGAATCAAGGACCTTGCCTTTTATTGTGATTTGTGGCCCTCCAGGTCTGCCTCCAGAGCGACCTCCTGGCCGCTGAGCAGTCAGTGAGCTTATGGTAAGA
>CAZRXJ010000295.1:0-3958 GCA_964604025.1 uncultured Saprospiraceae bacterium
CCACTTGCGTCTCTCTCAGTTATGTACTTTTTCATAATGTTTATTTTAAATTAAATTATATCCTGGTAAGGTTAAAAAATCAACGAACTCTTCATCTTTGATTAATTGATCGAACAGCATTGTGGCTTCCTCTAAGCGATGCTGTGCGCCATATTTTATAACTAACTCTTCGTGTATCTTGGCTTGTTCTTTTTCCAAATAAGATTTGAATAGTTCATATGTTATTGTCTCTTGGTTTTCCAAAATAGATTCTGTTCTGATCCATTGCCAGATCTGTGATCTTGATATTTCGGCTGTAGCTGCATCTTCCATCAAATGATTGATGGCGACAGCTCCCTGTCCTCTTAACCAACTTTCTAGATATAGTATGCCTACTCTTATGTTTTCTTCCAGTCCTCTAGTTGTTATTTGTCCTTTTGGGGTAGTCAACAGTTGATCCTGAGTAACTTTGAGTATAGCAGAATTTGAATCGATTTGATTAGAATCTGGCATGTGGTCATCAAATACATTCATGGCCACTTGTACGAGGTCTGGATGTGCTACCCATGTGCCATCATGGCCTTGTTTTACTTCTCTCAATTTGTCCAATCTCACTTTTGCGAATGCTTTTTCATTGGCTGCTGAATCATTTTTAATAGGGATTTGTGCTGCCATGCCACCCATAGCATGTACGCCTCTTTTGTGGCATGTTTGTACGACGAGACTTGTGTATGCAGCCATAAAAGGAGCATCCATACCTACTGCTGCACGATCTGGAAGAGCGAAAGATTCATAATTTTTGAATTTCTTTATGACAGAAAAAATGTAGTCCCACCGCCCACAGTTTAGTCCTGCTGAGTGATCTTTTAGTTCAAACAATATCTCGTTCATCTGAAATGAAGCAAGAATATTCTCTATAAGAACTGTTGCTTTGATGGTCCCTTGTGGTATGACGAGTACTTCTTGTGCGAATACAAAGACATCATTCCATAATCTTGCCTCCATGTAGTTTTCAAGTTTTGGAAGATAGAAATACGGCCCTCTTCCTTGTCTAATTAAGGATTTGGCATTGTGAAAAAAGTAGAGCCCAAAATCTACAAGGCTCGCGCTCATGAAAGCGCCATCTACTTGTATGTTTTTTTCTTCAAGGTGCCATCCACGAGGACGGATCATCAATGTGGCAGTAGATTCATTTAGTTGATAGACCTTATCTTTTGTTGGATGGCGATAAGTGATGGTTTTTCGAACGGCATCAATTAGGTTCTGCTGTCCAGATATGACATTTTCCCATGTTGGAGTTGTACTGTCTTCAAAATCCGCCATAAAGACTTTTGCTCCAGAATTCAAGGCATTGATCACCATTTTTCTATCAACTGGGCCTGTTATCTCGACTCTTCGATCTTCGAGATCCTTAGGTATTGGAGCCACTTTCCATTCGCTTTGTCTGATATTAACCGTGTCTGGCAAAAAATCTGGAAACTTTCCATTGTCAATTTCTTCTTGGATCGCTTTGCGCTGATCTAAAAGTGAGATTCTTCGCTGGTTAAACCTTCTATGCAGTTGAGCTAAAAACTCAAGTGCATCATCGCTGAGTACTGAAGTATATCCTTTGCTTAATGGGGTTGTTTCTATTTGATCTTGTGTGATCTGAGCGGTTGCTATATCCATGATAATTGATTTATTCTGTCCGCAATATATGAATTATTCTATAATAGCGGAATATCCGCTAAATAATAAATTTTAGCTAAAACGAGCATTATGGTATATTTGTTGTCACAAGCTTTTATCGTATATCTCATTACATGATATGATTACACAGGAAAGAGTGATACGTTTGATCTTTGGTTTTAAAGTGCGCTATTTGCGTCAACTAAAGCAGTATTCTTATCAGGAGCTAGCTAAAGCAACTGGCTTGTCAACGTCTTATCTTAATGACATAGAAAAGGGGAAGAGATACCCCAAGCCGGATAAGATCGCCACTATAGCATCGGCTTTAGGTGTAGACTATAATTACATGGTCGCTACTAATGCATCTAAAAAATTGCAACCTATCATTGATCTCTTTCATTCCAATTTTTTCAAGCTTTTTCCAATAGAAGAATTTGGAATTAGTCCAGAAAAACTAGTAGAGTTATTTACACATACACCGGATAAGGTCAATGCTTTTATTTCAACCATCTTTAAGTTAGCACGCAACTATCAAGTTGGAGAGGAACAGTTCTTCTTAGAAGCGCTAAGATCATATCAGGACATGCATAACAATTATTTTCCTGAATTGGAATTAGCAGCCAAATCTTTTAAAAAGGAATATTCCATCAAAGGGACACTCCCTTTTACAAAGCAATTCTTGGAAGACCAGTTAGAAGAAATTTATGGAATATCAGTCAATAAGGATATTCTACGAACAAAAGAATTGTTGTCCAATGTTCGATCCTACTTTAAAGCAGATACTAAAACTCTATATCTGAAAAAAGAACTATCCGATGCTCAGGTGAATTTTCTACTAGCTCGAGAATTGGGATTTCAATATTTGAAGATTACTGAGCGACCATATGAAACGACCATAGTCAATATTGATTCTTTTGAAAAACTACTTAATAATTACAAGGCCTCTCACTTTGCAGCAGCCTTGCTAATGGATGAGGATGATTTGTCAAAAGATGTTAGGACATTAGCGCGTAATAGTGTATGGCATAGTGATTTGTTGACCAACATGACGGCTAAGTACAATGTCACCGCCGAGATGCTCTTACAGCGGTTGACCAATATACTACCTCATCATTTTGGTATAGAAGATTTGTTTTTTCTGCGCATGACGGGTTCTCCTGACTTGAAAAACTTCACGATGACTAAAGATCTTCATCTTTCTCAGATGCACATGCCATATAACAATGAGTTGCACGAAGATTATTGTAATCGTTGGGTGTCCGTGACCTCTATAAAAGAACTAAGCCTTTTGAAAAAATCAAAGAAAAAACACCGCCTACATGCCGATGCGCAAATATCAAAATATTGGGAAACGGATAAAGAATACCTGTGCCTTTCTATTGCCAAAGATGGTTTTGAATTAGAACAAGGAGATGTAAGTGTTACATTGGGCATGTTGCTGACTCCACAACTTAAGAGTCTATTTTATTTTTTAACAGATCCTCAACTCAAATATCGAGAAGTGCATACAACTTGTCAGAGATGTGGTATTGTTGATTGTGATGCAAGAGTCGCCTATCCAACAATAATAGAAAAACAACAAGTTAGAAGATCATTATTAAAAGAATTAGAGGAATTATAGGGAGTCCTTGCCTACTACTTCTTGATTCTGTTGATATAATATACATTGAATGCTTCAGAATTGGCTTCTACAATATCTAAAAGTCCATCATTGTTGATGTCCACAAATTTTATGTCATAAGTTGCAAATTCATGATCACTGAGCGTCATCTTTTCAAAGGTGTCACCTCCGTTATATTTGTATACGTAGTTGCTTTGCTCAGAGTTGCCTATAAGAATATCATCATATCCATCCTTATTAAAGTCTCCAGTGTCAAGGGAAAAAGACAAGTCCGATATAGTGTCTATCACTATACTGGTTTGATAGTTTAATTCAGCGTTTCCTAGGTACACTCTATTGGGTTCGCCGATGTTGGCAGCAACTATATCAATCCATCCATCTTGGTTGATGTCTACTGCAGCTACTGATCGTGTTTCATCCGATCCCGTACCATAGGCGATCTTTTTACTAAAAGTCATCTGGTCGTTTAAGTAGATATAATTCTGTTGTTCATCTCTATTAGCCAGTACAAGATCGAGTTGTCCATCTTTATTGATGTCTACAAGGTCTACGTCAATAGTGCTGTCTTCATGATTTCCAAAAGGAATGACCTTTACAAATTTACCTGCGCCATCGTTGAGACAGATTTCATTAGTATATCTTCTGTTAGTGATAATGAGATCTACATCTCCATCTTGATCTATATCTCCA
>CAZRXJ010000296.1:0-3934 GCA_964604025.1 uncultured Saprospiraceae bacterium
ATCCTCTTGAAGGAATATTGAACTCAAGGTGAGTCATGTCTCCTTTGGGAACCATCACTGTCAGATCACCTTTCCGCTGTGTGACTGCTTCTATCACCTTACCACTTACTTCTTGAGGTAGATCGATTGAAAGAAGTTCTACAGGTTCATGTTTCTTCCCCTCTATTTCTTTTATTATCACACGAGGTTTTCCTACTTGCAATTCATAGCCTTCTCTTCTCATAGTCTCAATCAATACGGACAAGTGCATGATACCTCTACCAAATACATTGAAGGCATCAGCAGAATCAGTTGGTTCAACTCGAAGCGCTAAGTTTTTCTCTGTTTCTTTTTCTAATCTCTCCTTAAGGTGTCTTGAAGTCACAAACTTCCCATCTTGGCCAAAGAAAGGGCTGTTGTTAATGGTAAATACCATACTCATCGTCGGCTCATCAATAGGTATAGCTGGAAGTGGTTCTGGCATATCAGCAGGACAGATGGTATCACCTATTTCAAAAGATTCGATACCTGTCACGGCACATAGATCGCCATTCTCGACACTATCTGCTTTCACTTTTCCTAGACCACTAAACTTAAAGATCTCCTTTAATTTTACGCGCTTACTTTGTCCTTCTCGATCCACAAGACACAATTGTGACTTAGCATCAAGAGTACCTCTATGTACTCTTCCGATAGCTATCTTTCCTATATAATTAGAAAAATCAATCGTAGTAATCTGCATCTGTACATCTCCTGGGTTATCCTGAGGTGGATCAATGTGTTCTATGATTTGATCCAAGAGATGACTGATATCTTCAGCTGGCTCCTTCCAATCTGCACCCATCCAATTATGCTTCGCAGAACCATATACAGTCTCAAAATCTAACTGCTCTTCACTAGCATCGAGATTAAACATCAACTCAAATACGTCCTCTTGGACCTCATCAGGGCGGCAGTTTTCTTTATCTACTTTGTTAACTACTATTATGGGCTTGAGTCCTAATTCAAGAGATTTCTGGAGTACATACCTTGTCTGAGGCATCGGTCCTTCAAAGGCATCAACCAATAAAAGAACACCATCTGCCATATTAAGCACTCGCTCTACTTCCCCACCAAAATCGGCGTGGCCTGGTGTATCAATTAGATTGATCTTTGTGTCTTTATACTGTACACTGATATTCTTAGCGAATATGGTAATACCTCTCTCTCGCTCAAGGTCATTATTATCAAGTATTAAGTCTCCTTCTGGCAACTTATCTTGACCTTCTTCACAGAAGTGAATAATCTTATCTACAAGTGTTGTTTTCCCGTGATCTACATGAGCGATGATCGCCACATTACGAATATTCTTCATATGTTCTTAAATATGGTGCAAAAGTATAACTATTAAGGACACCATGTACGCTTTCGCGAAAGACGAGAGATTACATTGTCAAATGTCAATAACACCAGTATAAACAGGAGCCATAAGTAGTTTGAACATAGAATAAATGGAGGAAACAGCCAACAGCATCAGTCAGGATACTGCGACACCAGTAATCTTATCCAGAGCCCCACTAACCTTGGCTATAACCTCATCTGTTCCCGCAAGTCCATGACGATCACTTAAATAAGCAGGGTCATTATAAGCCACTTTAACTGAGCCATCAGCTTCTTGAAAAACGATGATCTTCTGTGGCAAGTCAATAGCGACGGTGCGTTTGTTGAGCATGAGTGGTGTACCTAGTTTTGGATTACCAAAAAGAATAATCCGGGTTGGTAATAATTCCAAATCAGCATTGCTAGCATTTTTGCTGTGATCTAATTCCAATATGATCTTAAGATTGGGATTGCCAGCGAGTACATCATGGAGCTTTTGATAAGTAGTGTCAAAGTCAGATTTGCTGGTTCTAATTATTAATCCGTTGTTGTTCATCTTGTTCAATTTGAATGTATATGGGTGTTAACCTCAGCATGAACATAGAGTTGTTTCATCATACTGAAATCCTTCTAAAATGTATGCTTAATTACATTTGATTACGGTTAAAAAGCTAATATCATAGTCAATCCGATGGTCTATTTTTTATTGTTTTTGAACGACTTATCGGGATATGCAGGCGGAGCTGGCACTTCTCTTGGATCTTCAGTTATCAGTTTTTGAAGATGCTCTATAGCCTTATCTAATTGTGCATCTTGTCCATTGAAAGTTGCATGTGGCAGGTTGTCAATCTCTATATCTGGCTCAAATCCATGCCCTTCAATCAACCACTCGCCATCTGCATAAACACCCATCATCGGCGCTCTTGCGAGGCCATTGTCGCTTAATCTATTGACACTACTGAGCCATATCTCGCCGCCCCAGGTCCGTGTTCCAATTGTAGTGCCTAAACCCAATCTTCTAAACCCATCTGCAAAGGCTTCTCCATCGCTGTAAGTATTCTCATTGACAAGTACTACAATGTGGCCTCTGAAGGAGTATGGCATATTCCAATAAGGTTCGCCAGACCGAGCCTTCCAATACATCCATGCCTTTCTAAGTAACTTTTCCAAGATAAAGCTGTCTATGTTGCCACCAAAATTATAGCGCACATCTATAATTAGACCTTTTCTATTAAAGACGGGATAGAATTCTCTATAGAATTGACTGATATCATTTCCACCCATCGCTCTAAGGTGCAGATAACCAATGTCATCTTTAGATTGCTCATCCACGTATGTGCGATTACCGTATTCCCAATCGCTATATCTGAGATTGTAATCGCTTCCGATAGGCTCTACAATTACATCATAAACTGTAGACAATCTCTTCAGAGTCAATCTTACTTGTTTACCAATTTTATTTCTAATTAATGCTCCAACATCAATGACACTTAGCGTTGCTACTCCATTAACATGAGTGAGGACATCACCTTCACGGATATCAAGATATGGGTCGTCAAGAGGTGACTTTTGATCGGGGTAATCTGGATCTACTTTATAAATATAATCAATTTTAAAGCCTCCTAAAGCTTCGTCTCTACTAAAGATACCACCGAGTGTGGCAACACTGATGTTCTTGTTGTCACTACGAGTATCTCCTCCTCTTACACTTGTATGTAGGGCAGAAAGTTCTCCAACAAATCTTCCAATTAAATCGGAGAGTTCACTACGTGTCGTTACTCGGTCAACTAATGGTAGATACTTGTCATGCATACCTTTCCAATCAACACCGTGCATGTTCTGATCATAGAAGTAGTCTCTCTCCATTCTCCAGGCATCGGTAAATATTTGTTTCCAATCTGCATTAGGCGTAATTGGAAATTTCCAACCACTGAGATCAATCTTCATATCACTGAGATTGCTAATCTTACTTGTACCAGCATTAACCATGTAGTAATTATTACCTTTTCTAATCAATACTTTTTTACCATCTTGGGTCAATTGATAATTGTTGATACCAGAGATCATCTCTTTCGCCTCTACTTTCTTGTTTCCGATTTTAATAAACTTGAGATCACTTTTAGCACTGACACCAGTTTCTTCAGATATTAGATACAACGCCTTTTTGTTAACTGACAGACTTCTGTAGTTACCAGCAGCGACGGGCACTTCCGTTATTCTACTGGTTATACCTTCTTGATCGATGATTACTTTAACCGGCCCTTCTTCTTCTTTCTTTTCATCTTTTTCATAAAGTTCATCATCCACCCTAAAAGGAGATCGTGTGTTCTTCTGAAGTGCGATATGATATACCTTTTCGCTTGCATCAAAGTATGGCTCTGGTTGTCTCGCACCCCATGGACTTCGAACTAATGAGGTAAAACTTCTATCTGATAGAAAGTAGATAAACTTGCCATCAGGACTCCACCTTGGGTTAAAGCTATTGGCTCTATCTGTGGTTAATTGAAAACTCTGTTGACTGTCAACATTGAAGATTATAATCTGAAACATTGTATTGAAAGAGCTTTGTACAAAAGCCAACCACTTATTATCTGGA
>CAZRXJ010000297.1:0-3915 GCA_964604025.1 uncultured Saprospiraceae bacterium
CCCATGCCATTAGCATCTTCACCAGTTCTGAAGTATACTTTAGACGTGATGACTACTTCGTCTCTACAGTCTTTGATAAAGCTGCCAAGGATCTCCTCTGATTTACCTCCGACATATACATCTGCACAATCAAAAAAATTGACACCTGCTGCCCGGCATGTGTCAAACATTGTTCTGGATGTGGCTTCATCAGCAATGCCTCCAAAAGACATAGTGCCAAAGCATAGCTCAGAAACTTTAACTCCAGTGTTGCCTAGGTAGTTGTATTTCATGTTTCATGTTCAAGTGTCCAGTACAAATGTAATGTTCAAGTAGAAAGTTAGATACTTTTCTCACTTTATATGTTGTAAGCGTAATTAAACACAGGGGGAGGTTACTAAATCCAAACCCAACATTTGAAATTACGAATTACATAGATTTCCTCGAAGGATCGTATATTAATCAATCTAAACTCATACAAGATTCTTATGGACCATTCGCTACTTCAAGAAATGTCAACACAGATCATATTGGTTTGTACATTTCTTGCTGGTTTTAGTGCCACCATCTTGAGTAGTTTTGTTACTCAAAAAGAGAAAAGCCTCATTTCGAATGCGATCATACTTTCGTTATTAATCTCAACATGCGCGATGTTGATTAGTCTCTTTATGTTGACTGATATTTATATTCAGACGAGTGATGGTTATAATAGTCAGTTGAGTATCGAAGATATCAATCAACAATTTAATAAGAGTGTAACTTTTATCTTACTCGGAATTGTTTCTTTTCTGACTTTTATATCATTAGTTGGATGGTTGAATTCTCGATGGATGGGTGTTATAACGACTATCATGGGTATTGCAACATTCATAACGATCATGAGTCATATGAATTAAACCATAAGACATTCTCCTTTAGTTAGCTCAAGTGCTTCAGTTAGTCTTCCAGTGGGACTCTATCGCCTTTTTTGAAGATCTAAAGGCTGATTTAAATTCAAAACTTCACACTAATCACTACAAAAAATCTATAGACTTGGCTGAATTGTCTCTTTTGAACCCAAATAGAATTGAACAGTAATATATTAGATTCACATAAAGACAAATCCATATGTATACTTACAAATCAGTCGAAATACCCCATGGCACATGGACCGGTAAACCAAAAGAAAATATCATCGCTGTCATCAACCACCATGGTCGACATGCATGGCGACTCAAATCAATGACTATGGGAACAAAGAGTGCCAGAGCATATACCTTTCTGCTTTTCGAAAAAGAAGTCGATTCCGATTATTATGAGACGCATGATATACAACCATTGCCACCCGAGTATGATGATGATGATTTTGTGTGATAATACATGGTAGTATTGAGTACTGTACCTCATCAACGAATTAGCAAATAGGCGCATTCAACTCAATATCCGCTCTCTAACATTTCAATTAACTCTGTCATAATCGAGTCATCGGAGCATTTGGGAGAAATAAGGTTGCTACGAGCCAATTGGCATTAACTAATTTCATAATATCATCTAGCATTTCCTTATTTTCGTATGATAGTAGAAAAAGATTGACCCTTAATAGAAAAGTTCTGCCATTTTATCCGGGTAAGACTCTAATTTGTAGGCTATGAGCATGTTGAAGAAACTAAAGAATATTTTCGTTGTAGAAGACGAGACTTTTGTTGAGGAAGAAACAAAAGGAAAAGCATCAGGTAAGTCATCAGCTAAGGCTGCGAGTGACAATAAGACGGCCCCAAAGTCTGCCAATGTTCCAAAGAGCAGAGTTGACAAATCAACACCTAATCCTTCGGTGAAACCAGATCATAAATTTGTAGACCTATTACTTAAAGCAATCGAAGACAATAACATAGAAGGCTTCGATTATCTTGAGTTTAAGCAGTCCGTTCAATCTCTTACTAAAGTCGAGTCAGATGAGGGCAAGAGATATCAGAGTGCATTTGCGATGGCCGGAGCTATGGGACTGACCAAGTCGAAGTTGTTCAGTAGCGCAAAGCGATATGCAGGGGTCTTGGATAGCGAGGAGAAAAAATTTTCGGAAGCGTTCAATGCTCAGAGACAAAAGCAGATCAACGAAAGAGAATCTAAAGGCAAACTTCTTAGCAAATCGATAAAAGATAAGGAAGCTCAGATCAAAAAGTTACAGGCTGAGATAGAAAAAGAAAAGAAACAATTAGGAAGTATCGAGACAGATATATCTAAAGCGATGGCTAAGGTCGAAGCTACCAAGGAAGGATTCTATAGTGCCTACCACATGGTCTTGAAGCAGATCAAAGATGACCTTGATAAGATCACAACTTATATCAATTAATAAGGTATCGGATAGGAGCTAGTTGCTAATCCTTAGAACATGATCATGGATTGATGTCTATTTGCTTAGATATGCTTAATTTGCGACAAGGATAATCAGACGACATGGAGGCCGAGTACAAGCCTAAATCATTTTGGACAAAACCTGAAGGTGTAACAGGTGCTATATTCTTGATCGGTATCATAGGTGGTGCTGGATTTTTGCTATTTAGTTTTCTACCAGCAGTAATCGCTATGGCCTCATCTGCCTTAGGTCTTGCAGGTCTTATCGGTGTCCTTGGCGTCGTCATATTCATGGCTCTTGATTCTAAGGCTCGAGCTCTTGTCTCATATATGTACAAAAGTGTGATGCGCTGGATAACTGGGCTCTTCATAGAGATCAATCCTATAGCCATCCTTAAGAACTATGTAGATGAGATGACTGGCAATCTTAAGAAGATGAATAAGCAGATCCTTAAGTTACGTGGTCAGATGCACAAGCTCAAGGAGTTGATGCTTAACAATGAGCGCGATATAAGCTCACACCTTACAGAAGCGACCCAAGCCAAAAAAGAAGCTAATAGACAGATTGTTATCATCAAATCTCGAAAAGCAGGTCGTCTCAAAGAGTCTAACATGAAGTATGAGCAGCTCTACAATAAGATGGAGATCTTATACAAGGTGCTGAAGAAGATGTATGACAATTCTGCTATCCTCAAGGAAGATGTAGCAGATCAAGTCGAAATAAAAGAACAAGAACTAAAAGCGATGAAAGCCAGTCATAGTGCTATGGCCAGTGCGATGAGTGTGATCAAAGGAGATGGAGATAAGCGTGCGATGTTTGAGATGGCTCTTGAAGCTGTAACTGATGATGTAAGTAATAAAGTAGGAGAGATGGAACGCTTCATGGAGATGTCAGAAAGCTTTATGAACTCGATAGATTTGCAGAATGGACTCTTCGAAGAAGAAGGCTTAAAGATGTTAGAGCAGTGGGAACAAGAAAACTCGCTTCTTCTGGATGAGAAAGATGAACTCTTACTCGGAGATGGTCAATCGGTTGAAGGACTTGATCTTAACGAACAGATGGTCAGCAAGGAAAGAGTAGCTGAGCGCGTTAATCAATATGACAATTTGTTTGATTAAAAAAACACAGATCGAAGGAACCTATATCTTCGATTATCATTTTACAATTATAGACTTCACATACAAAAACAAATGGCTAAGACACAACTTACAATGTTCTCTAAATTATTGCTGACAATACTAATTGTTGGAGCATTAGTATTCGGAGGATATTATCTACTCAATAAAACCTCCGTTGGTCAAGATCTAAAAAAACAAGGTGACGAATATGTTGCAGAAAGCGAGGCAAATGCTAATACTTCATCGAGTAGCAATAGAAGTAGGGGCGGAGATGATGATGTAGTGAAGATAGGTGTCGTCACCTGGGGCGGATACGCTGGAGGACAATATTTTAATGAAGGCTTTGAAGCCTCTACGACTTCGAGGTTTTATAAAGATTATGGCATCAAAGTACAGTTTGAAGTTTTGGATGATTTTGAAGCATCGCGTAACGCTTTTAGAGCTGGGGAGGTAGACTTGTTGTGGCAGACGATTGATGCATTTCCC
>CAZRXJ010000298.1:0-3912 GCA_964604025.1 uncultured Saprospiraceae bacterium
CTAAAACAAAGAGGAGGTTTGACCTTTATGACATTATGAAAAGGGCCGTCCAGACTTGTCAATATGTTTCTATCGCGTAGTTCATTAATGATATATCTGGCCTGCTGAGTATCTGGCTCTCTAGTATCTCTATTCTTCACTAAGTCTATGCCTAAGAATAATCCAGCCCCTCTGATGTCACCGATGCATTGTATTTCTCGCTTCAGACCCTCTAATAGATCGCTCATATATTCGCCAGTTATATTAGCCTTAACATCTAACTTTTCTTCTTCGATTACGGATAATACAGCATCTCCAATAGCACATGACACTGGATTACCACCAAAGGATGAAAAGAACTCCATACCATTATTAAAGCTTTCTGCGATCTCTTCAGTAGTAACTACGGCAGCCATAGGATGACCATTGCCTATTGGTTTTCCAAGGATGACGATATCAGGTACAACACCGTGCATTTCGTAACCCCAAAACCATCTTCCTAATCTTCCAAATCCCGTCTGTACTTCATCGGAGATACATAGGCCACCAAGATTTCTGATCAGGTCATATACAAGAGAGAGATACCCTTTGGCCAATGGGATCTGTCCACCACATCCCATGATGGGTTCTGCTATGATTGCTGCGATGTTATCTCTGTTTTCATTGTCGAGATGTGATCGGATGTCGTCTGCATATAAAGCGCCTGCATCTTCACCTCTATGAACCCCTCGATATACATCGGGCATAGGAGACTGTATGATATAATCTTTTTGGCCTGTTCCTCCTTTATGTCCATATTTATAATGACTGATATCAATGGTCGCTTTTGTATTGCCATGATAGCCATGTTCAAGAACAACCATATTCTGTCGTTGTGTATGTGTTCTTGCAAGACGTGTTGCCAAGTCCGAAGCAGCACTTCCGCTGTTGACCAGAAATACTTTATTGAGATGATCTGGAAAGTATGATAATAAGTGTTCGCTATACCGAGGCAAGGACTCATAGAGATATCTCGTATTAGTATTGAGCCTGGCCATTGCCTTTTGTCCAGCTTCTACAACAGTTGGGTGACAATGACCCACTTGGATGATGTTGTTATATGCATCAAGGATGGTGTTGCCTGATCGATCATACATATATTGGAAAGCTGCACCATTCATTTCTATAGGACGATTATAACTTAGAGAAAGTGCATCAGGTGTATAAGTTATTCTACGCTTATGCAAATGCAATTCTGGGATATTATAATTATAGTCTATAGAGTTTAACCATTCCTTTTGAGCGTGTATTGGATTTATCATAATCCACTTGGAAAGTAAATCCCAAGCTGGCCGTTCGCTAATTGTAATATATGGATTATCAGGTTTTTCAATTTTACTATGTGCACTATTGAGTACACTTGTGCATAATCGACCTGCTATAAAATAGTATAAAACCTCTATCTCTTGAGTTGCTAAGGGTAGCTCTTTATGATATGCTCTGACCATATGTGAGATCATGTCTACAGGATCATCTTGATCCATAGCCAGATAAGTAGCTGCGACCGCCAACTCATTGATCAAATAGGAATAGACCATATCACCAAAATCTATAATCCCGGATACTTGACCGTGCTTGAGTAGAACATTGTGATCATTAGCATCATTGTGTATGATGGATCTTCTAAGACTTGGCAATTTTTCAATTATGAATGTCTTCCATTGTAATAAGAAGTATGCTACTAATTTCTTCTTGCCAGCATCTTTAATATCACTGATATATTGTTCATTGTTGAGTATATGTTGTAGATCCCAGTTTAGTTTTCTGCTTTCTATATTAGGGTCTTTTATATCCAACAACTTCCTGTCAATGATTCCTAAAAATTGACCTAAACTCTTTGCTATCTTTTGATCGTAATTATAATCTGCAACAAATGTTCCTTCTAAAAAAGTGAGTACTCTTAAGTATACCTGCTTAGCGTTCTCATGTACGACCTCTTCACCAGAAAGACTCAATACAGGTTGAGGTATATCATAATTTGTGGCCTCCAGATGACGCATAACTTTATGCTCCGCCTTTATATCTTCAACATTTGTGTTAGTGGATGAATAGACTTTAAGAACATATGACTTATGATGAGTTGAGATATGATAGTTGATGCTGTCATATCCTTCCATTTTAGTGATATCTGTTGCGATGATATCATAGTGTTGTTTTAGAGCCGACTTTAAGTCTTGACGTTGCATAATGTGAAGGTATTAATAGTTTTATCGGAGGGAGCTATATATTCGCGGTCGATGATCTATAAAGAGATAATAGTTAAGAACGATAGAGTTGCCGCGATCAAGAGGAGGCACCCTTGGATCTTTTCAGGAGGTATCATATCTCATGATGATTGTCTTGATGGAGATATAGTCATCGTTAGGTCTAGAAAAGGTGAATATCTAGCCACAGGTTATTTTCAGAATGGAAGTATCATGGTTAGGGTTTTATCATTTGATGAAGAAGAAATTGATGAGCACTTCTGGACCTTCAAAGTTGAGAAAGCAATAATGCTGCGTCGAGATATCGGACTGCCTTCTCAATCGACTGATGCCTATCGATTGATACATGGAGAAGGTGATGGCCTACCAGGATTGATCGTTGATATATATGGATCTGTAGCCGTGATCCAATGTCATACAGTAGGTATGCATATGAGAAGAGAGCAAATCGGAGATGCACTATCAAATCATTTGACATTAGCTTCTATCTATATAAAAAGTGGCAAGACGCTGCCTCGTGATTATGCCTTAGATCATACCGATCACTTTCTAAAAGGCAATACTGAAGAGATTGTAATCAATGAGAATGGTTGTCAATTTATTATTGATGTTGTCCGGGGTCAAAAGACTGGTTTTTTCTTAGATCAGCGAGATAACAGACTGTTATTGCAGTCCTTTGCTAAGGATAAAGCGATACTCAATTTGTTCTCATATAGTGGCGGCTTTTCGATTTATGGATTAGAAGGTCTTGCCGCTTCCGTCGTATCTGTTGATGTTTCGGCGAAGGCAATAGAGTTATGTGATCGCAATGTTGCACTTACAGACAAGAGTGATATTCATACTTCTCTTGTAAAAGATGTCAACGCCTACCTCAAGGAGATTCCATCTAATGTCTATGATATAATCGTAGTTGATCCACCAGCATTTGCTAAAAGCGCACGCAAAAAGCATAATGCGATACAAGCATATAAACGTGTTAATGATGCAGCAATAAGAAAGGTGAAGAGTGGGGGATTAATTTTTACTTTTAGCTGCTCTCAAGTTATTGATAGTGCCTTATTCTATCATACGATAACAGCTGCCTCTATAGAAGCAGGCAGACCTTGTCAAGTGCTACATCATCTTTCACAAGGTGCAGATCACCCTGTGAGTATATTTCATCCAGAAGGTAAGTACCTTAAGGGTATAGTCATGCGGGTTAATTAGAATATAGATCTATTCTATCCCAGAATTATAGAGCAATAATGACTTGTGACTGCCGTCATTGAATTATAGAGATTTGTGACTACCGTCACAAAAGCCAGGATTGCTCGTTTGTTTGCATGTACAGAGGTGCACTTTTTTAGTCTCAGTGGCCGTACACATCAGAGGCGTAAATTCTGATCCTTTATGTGAGCCGTCACAATATGGTTGATTGGCAGATTCTCCACAGGTACACCATGCATACTTCTGTCCCGCTGTCAATTCTACTGCTATTGGTGTTTTCCCCGCTATCTTAGGTGTTGCCATTCTATTGATGTTTGTATGAATAATGGTGCAATATATCATCTTCTCAGTACACATTGCTAAATTTGATAAAGTGTATCAGATTTATCACAACATAAATATTCAAACTGATAGTCTAAATGCCTTCAGATATTGTTCTGAACCCAATCATATAAATAATTGGTGGACGAAAAGATGTAGTGGT
>CAZRXJ010000299.1:0-3907 GCA_964604025.1 uncultured Saprospiraceae bacterium
ATGAAGGATTATGATTCTCGATTGACTATTCATTCTTCTAGATTAGGAGATGCTGTACTTTCTAAAGACGGAGAGAAGTTGTTTTATCTCGCCCGATTTGAAAACAAGTATAACCTATGGAGCACCAACCTTAGAACAAAAGAAACTAAGATCGCGCTCAATCTCGGTGCAAACTTTGGCAGATTAGAATGGGATAAAGAACAAAAAAATCTATTTCTTTTGGCTGATGGGAGTATTTCAAAAATTGACCCAAGTAAAGGTGAAAAGAAAGGTGTTAAAATAAATGGTGAGGTAGAGTTTGACAAAGATGCGGAGCGAGTTTCAATGTTTGATCATGTCTGGAATAGAACTAAGAATATCTTTTATCATTCTAATTTTCATGGTATCGATTGGGATCAGATGAGAACAGAATATGAAAAATATATCCCGTCAATTGGAAACTCTTATGAATTCTCGGAGATGCTTTCAGAGTTACTAGGAGAACTTAATGTTAGTCATGCAGGCGCAAGGTACGGTGGAGCAGGTATAACCAATCGAGATGCTACCGCTTCATTAGGTGTGTTTTTCAATTACGATCATCAAGGAGTAGGAATTCTAATTGACGAAATCATCGAAGGAGGCCCTTTAGATAAAGCAGAACTAAATATAAAAGCTGGCGATATAATAGAAAAAATAGATGGCGTTGAGATAGGCGATAATATTGATATAGCCAAGATGCTCAATCGCAAATCGGACAAGTTTGCATTATTAGACATTCTTCATCCCGCAACTGCTCAGAGGGAGCAAGTAGTGGTTAAGCCTATCAGCTTGGGAAGGGAAAATCGACTGCTTTATAAAAGATGGGTAGAAACTAATAGAAAAGAAGTTGAAGAAAAAAGTAATGGCAAGCTGGGATATGTTCATATCGCGGGGATGAATGATGGTCAATTTAGAAACATCTATGAATCTATGATGGGCAAATATTTTGATAGCGATGCGGTTATCATCGATACGAGATTTAATGGTGGCGGTGACTTGGTAGCCGACTTAGCTATGTTTTTTACGGGTGAGTCATTTATATCTTATGAGACCGAAGCAAGAGTTGTAGGTGGTGAACCTACGTCAAGATGGACCAAACCAACATTGGCTATATTCAATGAAAGTATGTATTCAGATGGACATTGCTTTGCATGCGGATATACTGATCTCAAATTAGGAAAGACAGTGGGTATGCCAGTACCAGGCACTTGCAGTTTCGCAGGTTGGGAAGGATTGCCGGATGGTTCACGATGGGGTGTAGTGCCAGTTAGTGCAAAAGATAAGCAAGGCAACTGGATGGAAAATAATCAGACTGATCCAGAGATCCTAGTGAAGAATATGCCTGGTATGATTGACAATGGAATCGACCAACAATTAGAAGTTGCGATCACAGAGTTGATGAAAGATATCGGCAATTAGAGTTAGTTGGCGTCTGAACTCAAACCCTCTTTGACGAGTTTGGCTTTTTGATTTCCTATTAGAGCTGCAAGATCTTCTATGCTTGCTGCTTTGATTCTTGCTATAGAACCAAATGTGCTCAGCAGCTGACGAGTTGTTTTTGGTCCGATACCATCTATTTTTTCTAATTCTGATGTTAGGAAGTTTTTAGATCTCTTATCTCTATGAAATGTGATAGCAAATCTATGTGCTTCGTTTCTGGCTTGTTGTATGAGCTTGAGGCTTTCGGATTTTTTATTGATATATAAAGGGATCGGATCTCCAGCAAAGAATATTTCTTCTAACCTTTTTGCAATACCTATGACTGTGATTTTCTTTTCGAGCCCAAGTTTGATGATGCTATTCATCGCAGAATGAAGTTGCCCTTTACCACCATCAATTATAACTAGCTGTGGTAAGCTCTGTTCTTCATCCATCAATCTCTTATATCTTCTGTAGACTACTTCCTCCATGGATGCAAAATCATCTGGGCCAACGACAGTTTTGATATTGAATTTGCGATAGTCTTTTTTTGAAGGACGCGCATTCTTGAATACGACACACGAAGCAACAGGTTGCGATCCTTGAAGATTAGAATTATCAAAACACTCCAGATGAATCGGGATGCTATCCATATTGAGATCAGATTGAAGGGTTTTCAATATGCGCTCAGCCGGTGTTTGTTTTTTAACATGAGATATTTCTAACTTCTTTTTTTGCAGTACGAAGTATTTGACATTCTTCATCGAAAGATCAAGTAATTTCTTCTTGTCTCCTCTCTGGGGTATGGTCACCTCAATCATGGTATCAGAAAGATCCACTTCTATAGGTACAACAACTTCTGGAGCGATACTATTATATTTTTCTCTTACTTGAGGTATAAGATATTCTAATATTTCTTCATGATCAGAATCAAGATTCATTTTGAGCTCCATAGTTTCAGTATTGATCAATGCTCCGTTGACCACTTTCATATAGTTGACATAAGCCCATTCTTCATCTGAGTTGATAGAGAATACATCGACATCAGATATAGTATGACTTACTACCGTTGACTTAGCTTGATACTCAGAGAACAATCCAAGCTTTTCTTTCATATTATCCGCTTGTTCAAATTCTAAATTAGCGGCATATGCACTCATTTCAGATTTAATAAAGTCTTTGACGGGTTTGAAGTTGCCATTGAGTATATTTTTTATTTGATCTATCTTTTTATTATAATCTTCCTCGCGCTCAAGATTGACACAAGGGCCTTTACAATTTTTGAGATGATATTCTAAGCATACTTTGTATTTGCCAGCATTAACTTTATCCTCAGACAAGTTGAAGTTGCAGGTTCTTAATGGGAAGAGATTTTTTATAATTTCAAATATCTGTTGTGTCTTCCATTTGGAAGTATAAGGCCCAAAATATTTAGAGCCATCTTTATAAACTCTTCGCGTAAAAAAGACACGGGGATATCTTTCATTCTTGATACATAGATAAGTGTACGACTTTGCATCTTTCAACATCACATTATAGCGAGGTTGAAACTTCTTGATCAATGTGTTCTCTAATAAAAGTGCATCCGTCTCTGTATCAACTACTGTAAATTCTAACCTACTAGCATTCTTAACCATCGTGCGCGTCTTATAGGCTTGATGCTTTTTCTCGCCAAAGTATGAAGCTACTCGATTTCTGAGCCGCTTGGCTTTGCCTACATAAATGATCGTATCATTCTTATCTATGAAGCGATATACCCCTGGATCTTTGGGTATGGTATCGGCGATATTTTTATAATCTTCAGTAGTCAATTAATTATCATCAGTTAGCGCATCAACAATCATTTCCGCACCCGCAGGGTTAGTGACCAGAGGGATATTATGTACATCACATAACCGCATCAACATCTGAACATCAGGTTCATGAGGATGTTTATCAAGAGGATCTCTAAAGAAAAAGATTACGTCAAGTTCGCCAGTAGCGACCATCGTAGCTATCTGAGCATCGCCTCCTAACGGACCTGATAACAACTTGGTGATATCATATCCCGCATCACCGATATGTTGCCCTGTTGTGCCTGTTGCAAATAGCTTGCACTTTGACAATACCGACTTATGCCTCAGTACAAATGAGACCATCTCAGCTTTCTTACCATCGTGTGCGATCAGTGCGATTCTTTTCATAGATTCAAAGATAGACCTCTATGCTGATTATTGATATACAATAGTCTTGGGAACGATCCAATTTATGTTTCTCATAATATCATCGCTATGGATTCTACCCAATTTTGGTAGTTCTTACCTAAAGATGTAGATGACTCTATCATTCCAAACTAGGATATTGCGAGTCCTTTTGTAGATAAGTTATTGTTGAGATGAATCGTACTGTCTTAGACCTGAAAGTTGGAGAAGAAGGAATCATTAGTGATTTCAAAGAAGCCAGTGTAGCTTGCCGGCTATTGACAATTGGT
>CAZRXJ010000300.1:0-3907 GCA_964604025.1 uncultured Saprospiraceae bacterium
ACATAGGCGCTGCTTTGTTGGTGGTATTTTCAAAAGTGTAGTCTTCTTCACACTCAATAAGCCACTGGTCATTTTTACCCGTCTGATATAATTTATAAGTTCGTTCTTCTCGATCACCTTCTAAAGCGAAATGATAGGATTTTTGTGACTTTTTGATCCAACTAATCTTCCCGCCATGTAGTACCCACATCTCTCCTGCTCCATAAGCTCCTTTGGGTATGATGCCTTCAAAGTTGATATATTTTATCGGGTGGTCTTCTGTACGGATAGCCAATCGTTTTTGACCTTTTGTAAATGGTAGACCTTTAGGGATCGCCCAAGATAAAAGAACACCTTGATCTTCTAATCTCAGATCATAATGCAGATTAGATGCATTGTGCAATTGAATGACATATTGATCTTTATAATTAGTAGATACTTGTGCTTGCGGTTCAGCAGTCTTTTTAAAATCTCTTTTATCTACATATTCTTTTAATCGCTCATCGAGAGGAGGAGCAATAGCATTAATATCTTTATAATCATGTAGTGAAGTTTCGTCATCTCTCCATGAGGACCATACATCTCCATAATCACTTATGTAATCTTTATAATTTAGAATATTGTATTGACTTGATCTTTCTAATTGTTCTAGGTGTTCCCATCTAATCGGCAAAGAAACAGGTGCACCTTTTCTACCCCTCAAACTAAAAGGAGCAACAGTCGTATTAGAAAGATAATTACGATAGATATCAATTAGAATCTTACCTTTCCTATGTGTCTTGCTAACATTGAGTGTATATAGTTTGGGATTCTGAGCGATAAAAATCTTCACAATTGATTTGACAGAAGAGATCATCTCTTCAAATGTAGCTTGAGGAAGAATAGGGATATATAGATGTAGCCCTTTCCCACCTGATGTCTTCAGATAAGATGTATAATTATAATGAATCAAGAAATCTCGCATCTGCCATGCTGCTTCTTTCACTTGTGTAAATCCTAGATGCTCATCAGGATCAAGGTCAATGACAAAAAAGTCAGGTTTCTTGTCATTCTGACGAAGAAACTGAGTGGGATGCAACTCTAAGCATGCAAGATTGGCCAACCAGACGACCGAAGGCTTATCAATAGGTATGAGATAATCTATGGTTTTCTCTTCGTGCTTGATCTTCAGACCTGGTATCCAGTCTGGAGTCCAATCTGGTTTATCCTTCGAGTAGAAGCTCTTTCCGTCTATACCATCGGGATACCGTATGACTGTTAGTGGACGATCTTTGATATACCTCAACAACATAGGAGCAACATCCAAATAGTATTGGATAACTTGAGCTTTAGTTACGCCAAGTTCTGGGTATAAGACTTTCTCCAGATTGCTTAATTTGAGCGATCTGCCGTCTATACTGGTATGTATATATTGAGTAGACAAGAAACTCTAAGGTATTATTATATTATGAAGTGATTCTTAATTTACGTCAGTGCAATAAAGCGTCCATAGTTATGCGTATCATAGTCATTAGTATGTTGTTTTTATTATGTGCCTGTCAATCTCAGTATGACAAAGAGATCGAAGAATGGCGCTCAGATCGTCTTGCTGAATTGAAAGAACCTTATGGATGGCCTTCTGTAGTTGGCTTATTTTGGATGAGAAATACATTGAGTTATTTTGGTTCAAGTGATACGAATGACTTTATGATTAAAAATGCACCATCTAGCTTTGGGCATATAGAAAAAACAGATACCTCCCTTATCCAAAAAGCTTTTAAGAATAAAGAAGTTTATGTAGATGGCATACTGAAGCATGTAACTCCACTTAGGACCGATCAACATCCAGATGGACCTACATTGAGTAGTCATAAAAGTCTTCAGTGGTATGTTCTTGAAAGAGGAGATCGATATTATTTAAGAGTAAAGGATACTTTGAGTGAGGCACGACTGGCGCTACAATCGATACCTTACTTTCCAGTTAATGAAGATTACCGCGTAGTAGCAAAAGTTATCGATCGCCCTGATCTTCCCAAGGAGATATCATATAAAAACATCTTAGAGCAAGAGATCACTAATCCCGTTGCGGCTTACCTATCCTTTAAGATTGAAGGTAGTGATCATGAATACATATTAGCTGGATTGGACAATGGAGATGGTCATTATTTTATAATGGTATCAGATGAGACATCAGGGCTTTCAACATATGGAGGGGGTCGATATCTTTATCCTTCTAAGGCTGATATTGGAGGGATGGTTGTACTGGATTTTAACAAATTGATTAATCCACCTTGTGTGTTTACACCGCATGCGACATGCCCGTTTCCACCACAAATGAATCACTTACCGATCGCTCTTGAAGTAGGGGAAAAGGAACTCCATCTTTACTAATTGGTAGGTTTTTATATAAGAAT
This sequence comes from uncultured Saprospiraceae bacterium, assembly GCA_964604025.1. Lineage (GTDB taxonomy): Bacteria > Bacteroidota > Bacteroidia > Chitinophagales > Saprospiraceae > JAJRXG01. The sequence continues at coordinate 2,373 of CAZRXJ010000300.1, forward strand.
ATTAATCCTGAACAACATGCTATAAAACCGAGGGTGAACCCTAGATTTTATATTCTCCGTCAGTAAAATACTCGGTGGAAAAAGAATTTTTCCCAAAATGTGGACGTTATTGCCAAGTATACAGTGTATACAAAATAAGAACCAAACAATAGTAGACCTTAAATAATATCCAATGACTAAACTCAGATATGCAATTATTCTTTTACTACTTTCTCTTGGGTCTGTAGTATTTGCTCAAGATTATTTTCCAGAAGCAACTGTGATGAATGACAAGGGAGAATCGGTCGCCTTGCACGAATATGTTAAATCTGGAACACCAAAAATCATTAGCCTCTGGGCCACATGGTGTGGACCTTGCAGGATGGAGCTGGACGGTCTGAAGAGTGTAGCCGATGAATGGGAGGATAAATATGATCTGGAAATCGTAACCGTATCTGTAGACATCCCTGCGATGGCCAATCGAGCCAGAAAGATGGCAACTGCTAATGGTTGGGATTATACATTCATGCATGATGCGGATCAAAAATTAATGTCTGATCTAAAACTCAATAGTATACCTCATTCTTGGCTGGTGGACGGAGATGGTAAGATCCTTACAGTTATGGTTGGCTACTCGCCAACATATGAAAAGCAAATAGAAAGAAAATTGAAATCACTATAACCTTTTTTGAACATCGTTTATTGATGTGATGTTCTATTTGCATCCTTCGCAAGATCCTACAGCATATTGTCAAGTCTCTTGCAGTTCGGAGAGTTCTAGCCATCTCATCTCAATTGTATCTACTTCGTTTTTGATGTTGCCAAGTTCTATTGATAGCTTGTTGATCTCAGTATTGTCTTGAAGTCCTTCAAGAAATAACTGTTCGATTTCTAATTTGCGTTTGTTGAGTTTTTCAATCTTTGATTCGATGCTGCGCATCTCTTTTTTCTCGTTGTAACTTAACTTTCTTTTTTCTTCTTTAGATTCTACTACTTCCGCAGCAGCAGATTTGATACTTGGTGAGTTATATTTTTCAAGTGTAGATTGTTCCTTCCACTGACTGTAATTACCTAGAAAATCTTGCACCTTGCCTTCTCCTTTGAAGATGAACATATGATCCACTAGCTTATCCATGAAGTATCTATCGTGACTGATGATTACGAGGCAACCTTTAAATTGCATCAAGTAGCTCTCCAGAACATTAAGAGTTAATACATCAAGATCATTAGTAGGTTCATCTAGTATTAGAAAGTTAGGATTGCCCATCAATACTGTAAGCAGATGAAGCCGCTTTCTTTCTCCACCACTTAGTTGAGATACATATACTTGCTGATGCTCTCTGGAAAACATGAAGTTTTCTAATAATGCAGCTGCACTCATCTTCAAGCCTTTCTTCAATGGGATATACTCTGCTATATCTCTGATCACATCTATCACTCTCTTATCGGTATCAACTGTTAGACCGTCTTGAGTATAATAGCCAAACTGTACTGTCTCTCCTTCTATTCTTTTACCCTTGTCTGGCCTTATGTTGCCGACCAGTAGGTTTACAAAG
>CAZRXJ010000301.1:0-3906 GCA_964604025.1 uncultured Saprospiraceae bacterium
ATCATCGCGTGATGATTACTGAAAGGGGGAATTCATTTGGCTATAGCGATCTTGTGGTTGATGGGCGTAACATTAACTCGATGTCACAACATGATCTTGTTGTTATGGACGCCACTCATGCTACCCAAAGGCCCAATCAATCTGTGGGTGTATCTGGCGGCAACCCAGCCGAGATAGAGTTAATGGGTAAGATTGGTCTTGTGTCAGGAGCCAAAGGCATATTTATGGAAGTTCATCCAGACCCTTCTTTAGCTAGGTCAGATGCTTCGTCGATGTTAGCTTTGGATCACGCCAAGGCCATCTTGACCAAGTGGAAGGCTTTATCAACTTCAATAAGGTCGATATATGGCTGAATACATTGATATACGAGTTGCTCCACAATACAAAGAAGATAAAGAGTACTGGAAGAAGAAGATATCGTTATCGACCAAAAAGCCTAAAGACGAAATTTCGGATGTCATATTAATAAAGCGTTCGATTGATGCTCGACGCGCGTTACCTATGTATCAACTTAGGGTTCAAGTCTTCTATAAAGGAGAATCTGTACGATCCGAAACTGAAAAAATCATTTACCATAAGGTACATCAATCACGTAGGGTAATTATAGTTGGCGCTGGCCCTTGTGGATACTTTGCTGCTTTAGAATGCTTAGAATTGGGTCTTTGCCCTATTGTGTTAGATCGGGGCAAAGATGTTAGAGATCGAAGGAGAGACTTGAGAGAGATTCAACAGTTTCATCGTGTCAATCCAGATTCTAATTATTGTTTTGGAGAAGGAGGTGCGGGGACATATTCTGATGGTAAGTTATATACTCGATCAGTGAAAAGAGGTAATGTTAAGAAGGCCCTTCAAGCACTCGTTGAACATGGGGCAAAATCAGATATACTAATAGATGCTCATCCCCACATAGGTTCTAACAAGTTGCCACGGATCGTTGCTAATATTAGATCGACGATCATTGAATCAGGTGGGGCGGTACATTTTAATCAGCGTGTTGTAGATTTTGATATTAGCGATGAAAAGATAAAGAGCGTTATTACTCAGGACGGAAGTCAATATGAAGGTGAAGCGGTCATCTTATGTACTGGTCATTCGGCAAGGGATATCTACAATTTATGCGAAGAAAAGAATATAAAGATAGAATTCAAGCCCTTTGCTATGGGCATGCGCTTAGAACATCCGCAACCATTGATAGATGAGATTCAGTATAGGCAGCCTAAGGGCGAGCATTTACCAGCTGCCAGTTACTCTTTAAGTTGTCAGGTGGATAATCGCGGTGTTTTTTCATTCTGTATGTGCCCTGGTGGCTTAATAGTACCCGCAGCTACTGCTCCTGGAGAATTAGTAGTCAATGGGATGTCGCTCTCCAAGAGGGATAGCCCCTTCGCCAATGCCGCTATGGTTGTTGCAATAGATGATAACCCGAGCCCAGAAAGTGCTTTTGGTGGTATCAATTATCAAAAAGAATTAGAACAAAAGATATTTACCTACGGTGATGGTAGTCAGTCAGCGCCTGCACAACGTGTTACTGACTTCTTGAAAGGAAAAATCAGTAGAGATCTTCCCGATAGTTCTTATATCCCTGGCACTTATACTGCACCCTTGCATGAGTTACTACCTATCGACATTGTTGATAAGATCAGGATGGCACTTAAAGTGTTTGATAAAAGAATGAAGGGATATATTACTTCGGAAGCTCAGTTTGTAGGCCTTGAGAGTCGTACAAGTGCACCGATAAGAATACCTCGTAGAAAAGATAACTTGATGCACGAAGATGTTGAGGGTCTCTTTCCTGCTGGAGAGGGTGCTGGATATGCAGGTGGCATACTTAGTGCAGCACTAGATGGTGTAAGAGTGGCTCATGCAGTGAAAGATTACCTTTTTTGTGAGTAAAATATTGGACTCTATATTTCCTTGTCTTACATTTGCGCCCTCTTGTAGGATAAGATATTAGATATCCGATATAGATAAAAAACTTGTAAAGCAAGTTTTTCAACCGGAGGAGTGGCAGAGCGGTTGAATGCACCGGTCTTGAAAACCGGCATACCGAGAGGTATCGGGGGTTCGAATCCCTCCTCCTCCGCAGAAGAAAAGGCAACATTGAGTTGCCTTTTTTTATTATACCAGATTAAAATTAAGCCTGCTAAGATTTTATGCTGATATAATGATATTAAGCCTTCTTATGAAGGCTTTTCTTTTAAACGCCACCAACTGGGATAGCTACAAGCAATCCCTCCTACTTCGCAAAAGAAAAGAGGCTATTTCGATCACAAACAGCCTCTTTTTTAAAATTGATGACTTTATGACGCTGACTTTAAAAGAAGTCAACGCTCAAAGTTCTGGACATTATTGACTATCTAATTAGTCGTAAAAACCTACTATCCCTGTCGCTCGATTTTATTTATATAGAGATCTTCTTCATGTCTATCTCGGACTACCTTAGCTACTGTAAAGCAAGAACTCACACTAAATAAGTAAGACATAATCAAAAAACCCTTTGTGGGCAGATCTACATCAGCATATATAATACCGACGGTCATGCCTAAAGCAGAAAGGATAAATCCTATCCATGCCATGCTGAAAAAAGACTTAGAATTTTGATTTTCATAAATGAAACTACTCATAACTCTTACTGTTTTGATTCGCTATTAAACGGTGACAAAGTCTGTTATGAGTATGACGAAGTTCATAGTTTCTACGGTTCCTATATGTTAATCGATCAATCTGTATCAATCAAAGACGAGTTTCAGAACGTGGTGTATATGAATAGACCTTAGATGTAGAATTTGGATTTATTATAATGGTATACCTATAGTTTTTGACTTATGCTTTGCAAAATGGGAAATAATTTTGCTCTAATTGATAAAATTTTGATAACCCATAGGGGGAGATAGATGAGATGGTTGTCATATAAACAGCATAACACCTAACCCAATGAAAATTATTTACACAACCACGCAAGATGGATTCCCCTCCATCTTCCCAGACAGAAAGATTGTTTACGACTCAGCCTCGGTGCTTTTCGAGTTTTTACAATCCAATTCTCAATAATTATATAGATAGACTAACCAGTTGATCGCTCGATTCGATCATCTGCACATGTTATAGTTCATATCTCTACCCCAAGAGATTAGACTAATAAAGCAGATGCTCTGAGCACAAACATTCTGTAAGATGATTACAATATACCCCAAGATTAGAGCAGGCTTTAATGTCAGCTTGAAATTGTTCTTCGCCTTAACCCTTTTTATTTCATCAATATCTGTAGGTACCGCTCAGATTAAAATGGGTGACAATCCTAACTCTATCAATCCTAGTTCACTTCTTGAATTAGAAAGTAAGACAAAGGGATTCTTATGGCCAAGAATGACAAATAATGAAAGAGATAATATTGTTATGCCACCAACTGGCTTAACAATATTCAATACAGAGACAATCTGTATTGAGGTGAATGTAGGAACTCCTGCTTCACCAAATTGGTTATGCTTAAGAGGAGATAGTGATAATCAAGATGTTACGCAGTTCGGGTTGGACGGTAACATCTTGACTATTTCCATTGAAGGTGGCAATACCAGAACAGTCGACTTAACAAGTATCATTGGGGTTGATACTGACGATCAAACAATTACTGACCTAACACTTAACGGTACAGAACTTTCTATATCATTAGAAGGTGGCAATACAGAAGTCTTAGATCTTTCAAGTTTGAATACTGATGACCAGATCATTACTAATTTTGATTTGACTGGATCAATTCTAACAATTGAAATTGAAAATGGAAATTCAAGTACAGTAGATTTAAGCAACTATCCTGGATTAGAAGGACAAGATGGTATGGATGGTGTAAGTGTGGATAGTGCGAGTCACAATAATGATGGTACCCTAACTTTCTACTTTTCTAATAAT
>CAZRXJ010000302.1:0-3876 GCA_964604025.1 uncultured Saprospiraceae bacterium
CCAAGATCTCTATGGCCAATCTGGTCTGAGGACTCCATCTGAATCTTATAAGATCCATGATAATCTCACCTACATCTTTTCTGAATACATAAAGTATACTTAAGGCAGTACCAAAATGCACCAATACAACCATGGTCAAGTCTGAGTCAACACTCTCTGAAGACCCCATGAAAAAGTTAATGAGTTCTAGATGACCACTGCTACTTACTGGTAAAAACTCCGTCAGACCTTGGATAACTCCGAGTATTATGGATCTTAATATATCTGACATGTAGATTAAAGTAAACGTGAAGAGATAGTCGGTCTACTTAAAGATGGCATACACTTCGATACCCAATCCGATTAATATCACTATAGGAGCTAGTGTGATTCTTCTAAAACTGTAGATGAGGTCTTCATCCCAAACATCAGCGCTTGGCATAGACCCACCAGACATAAGTACCATCCCAAGTACAATGAAGCCCAATCCTATGAACATCCACTTAAAGTTCTCTCTTTTAAATAAAAGAGGTTCTTTAACCACTGATTTAGTGCGTCCTGCTGTTTTTCGTCTTGAGACCGTGGGTTTGATCTTAGATTTAGTCTTGGCTTGATTGGATTTAGCCTTACCTATTACTTTTTTCTTTTTTTTACTTGATGAGGTACTCACTTGGAAATTGAAAGATTAAGTGAAGAAAAATAAGCCTTTAAAGCACGATGAGTGACAAGCGCATGAGTACCGATCACCAAGAGTGACATTATGGCTATTGCTATAATCGTCTGCAAGAACGTTATTTCTAAGCCATCAAGCAACGTATTATTAATAAATATAATGTTAACCACTATTCCTATGGCACCGATGCCTGCGCTGATTGCTCCCCATTTGGTAGACCAAATCATTCTTGTCTTGACTATAATATCTTCATCTGCACCTGCTATAGACATGACCTTGATATCCTGTGAGAAGCCCCTTATGTCTCGCTTGATTCTCAAGACAAGTATGATAAGAGCTGCTATTAACACCAGTGCAGCTATCGTCATCAACCCCAATCTAAACCTCCCGAAAGATTGCGGCAACTCGGCAAGGAGCATCTCATCAAAGTACAAGCCATCTACCCCTTTGATATTAACGATCTCTTCCTTAAAACTATTCAGTTGACTGGTCTTCAGTCCAGTCGTCTTAAAGGTGATGATATCGAGAAAAGGATTGTCAGCCATATAAGCAAGTTCAGGCATATCTTCTTTCATCTCCTTAAGTGCTCGATCTGAACTGATCACTTCTACACTGTTACTTTGCACATACTCCATATCCGATATGACAGTCTCAGCAGTAATCCGTTGACCAGGCATTATATTGTTGGACAATTCTGCTACAAAGACAGCACTAGATTGTAAGTCTTTATAAGCTGACATCGCCTTAATCATAAGACATATAGATATCCCCATGATCATGGCAATGACTATATTCATTATGATTCTATTAATTCTCATATACGTTTTAACATAGACGCTGACGCAAATATTATAAATTAATGCATATATAAAGCACTATATCTCTTCGAAGTTATGCATTATAGAATTTCACTGAAAACAGGTAGTCCATAGAATTGATAAAAACTATACATTGTGAACATTAATTAACCAAAACAAAGATTTCGAGAAATGAAAAAGTTTTTGATGTTATTCGTCTGTGTTCTTGTACTTGGCACTTCTGCTCAAGCACAGTTCAAATTTGGAGCAGGTGTAGGCTTTTTGGACAGCTCATTTGGTGTAGGAGCCAAAGCTCATAATACATTTAGTGATGATTTTGCTGGACAAGCAAGTTTTCATTACTACTTCGAGAGTGCTATAACTGTTTACTCTCTTGATTTTGATCTGCATTATAGTGGATTTGACCTTGGCGATGTAGAGAGTTTTGCATTAACACCTTTTGCAGGTCTAAACTTGTTTAGAGTTGGAATAGCAGGATTTGGTGCTACTGCCACAAGTATTAATTTGGGGGTCAACGGTACAATGCCACTCACAGATTCATTAGACTTATATGTTGAACCTAAGTTGACTATCGGCGACAACACTGCATTCGGAATTGCAGCTGGAGTCTATTTTTAAGAATTCATTATTCACATATAGATAATAAAAGGCGTCTCATGGACGCCTTTTTTATTTGTATTATTGATTAAAAATTAGACAGATTTGATACTTAGAATAAGCGTTCTTATTTTTTCGATATTGGTAATGACTATGTGTCAGAGCAAAAAAACAGAATCAACAGATATGCCTACCAAGAAAGCACAAGCAGAAGACACATTTGATATAGAGGGGCATAGAGGATGTAGAGGGCTCTATCCAGAGAATACCTTACCTGCATTTCAAAAAGCACTAGAACTAAATGTCAATACACTCGAACTAGATCTGGCTGTATCTGCAGATAGCCAACTCGTCGTGTCGCATGAACCATATTTTAGAGCTGGACTCAGTATCGATCCTGATGGCAATCCAGTAACAAAGGAAGATCAATTATCTCACAACATCTATGAGATGACTTATGATGAGGTCAAGCGATACGATGTAGGTTCACTCAGTGACGATCGATATCCAGAAAGAGAAAATCTAAAAACGTTCAAACCGCTTTTCAGATCAGTTGTTAATAAGGCGCAACAATATTCTTTCACTTTTAATCAAGACGAACCAGATTATAATATTGAGATCAAACGAAGACCAGAATTTGATGGTAAGTATCATCCAAGCGGGATTGAATTTGTCAATCTAGTATTAGCAGAAGTCGCTGAACTCAATATCCAAAACAACACCATCATTCAATCTTTCGATATAGAATCTTTGCAGATGGTTAAAGCAAAGAATCCAGATATCAGAACTGCTCTGCTTATAGAAAATGAAATAAGTGTTGCAGACAATATCATAGCACTTGGATTCAAGCCAGATATCTATAGTTGCTACTTCAAGTTGTTGAAAGCAGAAGACATTGTCTACTGTCATGGCAAAGGCATAAAAGTTATACCATGGACTGTCAATGACGTTTCTGACATGAAAGCCATGGTTGCGGTGGGTGTTGATGGCTTGATTACTGATTATCCCGATCGCGCGATCGAACTAATTAGAAAATAAGTCTTGGCATGCCCATCATCAGCGGAACGGACTTCATACCAACTAGGAGGTATAAGAATGGTCATTACAACACTTTCATACCTTATCTCTTTAGTACTAAAGCCAAAGTAAATTATAAAAGAGAGCGCATAGAAACGCCAGATGGAGACTTCTTAGATCTTGATTTTGTCAGAACTGGCAATAAGAAACTTGCAGTACTCTGTCATGGGCTGGAAGGAGGAAGCAACTCTGGGTATGTTCTATATTTTGCCAATCACCTTTGTCAACAAGGATGGGATATTATGGCTATGAATTATAGAAGTTGTAGTGGTGAGATGAATCGCACCTTACAAATGTACAATAGTGGCAAGACTGATGATCTCAATACCGCCATATCACATAAATCAACGGACTATGATAGCATAGGATTATTTGGCTTCAGTCTTGGTGGCAATCTAGTACTTAAGTATGCTGGGGATGAGACTTTTGAGTTGTCATCCAAGATTAAAACTGTCGTCGGTATCAGTACTCCACTTGATCTATACAATTCTTCCATTGAGCTATTGCGCTGGCAAAACATTTTGTATCAATGGAACTTTCTAGCTAGCCTGTCAATTAAAATTATAAAAAAGAAAAAACAATATCCTAAAGACATTCAACTTAGAAAATTATTGAAATGTCGTAATCTTTATAAATTCGATGATAATTATACTGCACCAATATTTGGTTATGAAAATGCTGCAGATTAATATAATAAGAACGCTGCCATCCAATGGCTGGATAACATCACAG
>CAZRXJ010000303.1:0-3852 GCA_964604025.1 uncultured Saprospiraceae bacterium
TATGTTAGACTATTTGCCCCCACAGACTAAGCTAGTTTTTAATTTGTATGCTATAGATGGGTATAGTCATCAAGAGATCGCAGACCAACTCGATATATCAACTGGAACATCCAAATGGCATGTTTCAAAAGCAAGAGAAAGATTGCAAAAAAGAGTTAACGACAGATTGAATAAAAAGAAAAAGAATTATGAGCCATCCCATTGATGACTTATTTAGAAAAGGCCTTGGTAAGGCACCTTATGCTTTCGATCAGAAAGGATGGAAAGGTGCACGTGAACTTTTAGTTCTTGAGAAAAGAAAGAAGAGGAAGCTATTATGGCTTTTCTGGACTGGAGGCGTCGCAGTAGCGAGTTTATTGATTTTTATACTCAACTTCAATAATGTTGTAGAAGAAGACATGATGGACGGAGAGATATTGTCAATAAAAGTCCATGAGAATACTAGAAAGAAAGACAAAGATCTTACTCTCAGTGTTCCATTAATTACTCACGTAGGGAATGAAAATATAACACCTTCTGCCTTTGCTTTAGAAGAGGAACAATTAGAAAATAAAGATAAAATTGATCAGCGAAAAGAGAATGGTATTGATAAGATTGTAAAACTGGAAGAGTCAGCGTACGGAGTTGAAAATAACAATAAAATAATACAAATTGGCAATAAAAATACTCTTGCAATTATCTTTGAGAAAGGTGATAAATTAGAAAACAAAGTGAAGGTTCCAATAAAAGAATATGTCAATGAGGACCTTAATGATAAAGGTACAAATGGCCAGATCAGTGTCAGTTTTGTTGGTCATGAACAAGCCCAAAGTGACGCTAAAGATTGGGCCTCGGTAGACCACCTAACTGGAATGGATATTCAACCATTGATGATTAAAAAAAGTATAATTTCGATACCCGATGTGTCACAGAAGGTCGAGACAAAAAAAGCCATGAGCAAATTTGAAAAAAGCCTATATGGATCTTATGTGCCCAGTGAGTCAGGATGGGAGGCTGGTCTTGGTTTGACTTATAATTTTAATCGAAACTGGTCAATTGGGTTAGCGCTGGGTATTGGAAATTATAATGAATCAAATGGAACACTATTCGAAAACGTAGCTAGTCGTAATCAAAATTTGAGCGTTGATGTTTCGACTATCAATAACTATAGTTATAAGAGTATTGTTGTGCCCATAAAGCTGTCATATCATATGAAAAAACATGCAGTATTTGCAGGAGCGATATTAAAACGTGCTTTCTATCTATCTGGTAATCAAGAAGCATCAATTAATACTTCAACGGATATGCAATCAATGAATCCGACAGTAGGCATGTTTAATGGACCGATTACATCAAGTATATCATACAATCTCGATAATGTGCCAGAATTAGATAGAGTATTGATCTATGGACAGTTGGGATATGGTTATCGATTGAACTCATCATTTGATGTCACCTGGGCGGTCACTTATCGCTTTGACAATCAAAATAGAATTTTACCACTTATAGCCAATCCGGAAGCTTCAGATATAACAAATGATTCTTTTGGAGGCTATATAAGAGTAGATTATAAATTTTAACTGATTGAAATTCTTCCGTGAAATTAATTTGATCTATTACTTTTGGTCATTTCATATTAATATAATGCCTTAAGTGAATCAATTAAGGATTCATGCTAATGCTATCTGATAGATAAGAGCGAAGTTTCTAACAAGAGGAAATGTCGAAACAAGAGGTATTAATTCATTCTTGCTAAATAAATAGAAGAATCGAACATAGGAATTACCTTCGATAAAGAAAATAAACCCAGTCATACCCATGAAGGGTACGAATGCTCTGTGTCGGTTGGTTCATCTATGTTGTATGCCTCGTGAGAGAAGTCTGCTAAGCTAAGTCAGCGTCTAACTTCTTACCCAAGAAGAATCCTACAACTAAGATTGCTACTTTAATAATTATCATCCTACTATTATTGTTGGTTTCCATTATGGATTCCTACTTAAGACGTAAAACAAATACCATACCTGTTTTATTTAAGAGAACTTTATGAGTGAAATAAGAGAAGTTTAAATGAATCTATTCTCTGATAGACAGTGATAAGGTAGTTAACACTTTAGATGTTTACAATATTCGTTCTGTATTGTGCTAGATACCTAGCAGAGAAGGGTGCATATGCAGGTTAATTTTGATTTTGCATGTGACTTTTTGTCTATTTTACGACTAATAATAGAACCCCAATCTTAACCAATACTCTCCTCTCTGCATCGGCAATGGAGAGTATTTTCCAAATTGAATACAATCCTTATTTATTTTTCATAAATAAACACCTAAGAGGATGTATCGTTACATATGGTTTGTTTTAGTACTTTTTTGCATTCAACCAAACTTAAAAGCAGAACTTACTAATACTTTCGAGTATAGCTCAATTTTATGGACGGATACCGACAAAGACGGTATCAAAGACGAAAAAGACAATTGTCCATATAAGTTCAATCCGCATCAAGATGATAGTGATAAGGATGGTATCGGCGACGCCTGCGATGATGATGACTGCGGATGTGAAAATGAGTATCAATTGATCTATGTGTGCCAACAAGGCATGACAAGAAGAGTCTATTGTAGCGCTCTTAATGATCCTAATACATATTGCGGTCCATGTCAAGAAGAAAAGAAAGAGATCTGTTCTGAATGCCCAAAAGATGAAAGAGACAATATAACTCTCTGTGTTATCAAAACAAATCAAATATTCAACGTAAAAGGTCGATGTAGTGATCTCAGCAAATACTTTGACAACAATGGCAGCCTAGTTGATGGGGTTGAATGTGGTCGGTGTACTTGTGAGCTAATAGGAGATGTAGATACAGATGGTGATGGAGCATGCGACTCGCTTGACGAATGTCCGAACAATCCATTAAAGACTCAAGCAGGTATGTGTGGATGTGATGCTTACGATTCAGATGGAGATTGGGTATGTGACGCAGATGATATCTGCCCAGGTGGAAGTGATAAGATAGATAGTGATGGTGATGGGGTTCCGGATTTCTGCGATCAGTGTGAAGGAAGTGATGACAATAGTGATTGGGATCAAGATGGTATCCCGGATGGGTGTGATAGCTGTCCTGACAGTGTCACAGGTGATTCAGATGGTGATGGTGTCTGTGATAATGAGGACATCTGCCCTGGAGGAGATGACAATATGGATAACAATGGAGACGGCATCCCAGATGCCTGTGAAACTAATAAATGCTTGGTACGTGGAAACTCAGAATTTGAATGGATACAGGATGTCAAGATCAATGATTGGTTCAATCTGACCAACGACAATGGAGGTTACGCTGAGTTTACAGATCCGGCGTTGATGTTTTTCCCTGGAGACTCTATTAAGCTCTGGCTGACTCCAGGATTTGTTGATAATGTAGCAGAACTGTCATATGCCATCTTTATAGATTGGAATGGTGATGGAGACTTTGACGATCAGGAAGAGAGAGTATTTGATATAAGATCACTACGAGAAAGAGGAAGAGACTTGATTGTTCCACCATTTGCGCGACCAGGCAATATTTGCGCAAGATTTATAGTCAACTACGGAAGAATCATTAGTGCATGTGATCCTTGTATAGATGGAGAAGTGGAGGATTATATACTCTTGATAAAAGGAGAATCATGTGAGCAAACTGAAGAATCATTTGATTACCCCTTGGATCAATCTATCCAAGGGCTCGATGAAGGATGGGGATGGTCATCTGCATGGCGTGCTTCCGTAAATGGTAATCCAAAAGCACGAATATTGCAACAATCTCTCTCCGCTTCTAATATTGCTACAGTAGGTCAAAAACTTGGTGTACTTACTCCAGGTGGAACAAGCTACAAAATCGC
>CAZRXJ010000304.1:0-3850 GCA_964604025.1 uncultured Saprospiraceae bacterium
AAAGTGACCCTTTGGAATATTCAAGAAATCTGATTCTCTCCTTTGTAGACTTCCTTTCGAAGCCCTCAGCTATATTATTAGAAACACTTAACGCTGCTCTTTTAATTTGATCTTGAAATGAAAACTCCCTTCGCATCTCATCTTTTTTCATGATTGAGTAAACATCTAAAAGTAGTTCTTGAGCTGAATTCCAACAATCTAATTCCTCAAATCTCAATATCGTAGCCATAAATAGAACGTATTAAACATATTAAACGACCTGAACATATAAAACACTAAGAAGACGATAATTCTTCCGCCCTATCCAACGCCGCTATTACTCCTTCCTTAAATCCCATCTGTACACTTCGTTTATTGAATCCGTTAATCGCAGCTTCGGTAGTTCCCCCTCTTGAAGATACCTTGGAGATCCATTCATCACAAGAGATGTCATACTTATTGAAGAGATCGACAGCACCTTTGAATGTTTGATAAGTCAGCAGCTCTGATTCTGATTGGGAGAATCCCATTTCTTTAGCGGACTCTATCAATGATTGCATAAAGTAAAAGACATAAGCTGGGCCAGAACCTGATATTGCCGTTGCCGCATTGATCATTTCTTCTCTTTCGACATATATGGTTTTTCCACTGGCACTGAGTAGATTTTGAACAGTTACTAACTCTATGCGTGTCACTTCCTCACTTGAAGTGTATACCGTCATACCCACACCTATCTGAGCGGGCAGATTAGGCATGGCTCTTATGATCTTAGCTGCACTCAATCCTGATCTAATCGTTTCGATTTTTATGCCAGCCATAATAGAAAGTATCAGCTGCTGGCTATCTATAAAGTCTTTGATCGTGTCAAATAGATTGGCAATATCCTGAGGTTTCACTGCAAGGACAATCAAGTCCATGTCCTTTATATATTCTCCAGGCGTACCTAGTACTTGGCCTATTTCAAGTGCTGCAAGCGTCTCTGCTTTGTCTGGAGATTTCTCAAGTATAAACATGTTTTTAGATTCGACAATATGGGACTTTAAGAATCCTCTAGCATAGGTTAAGCCCATGTTACCACCTCCGATGATCAGTATCTTCATAATGTATAGATCTAAGTCAAGTGTAATGCAGAAAGCATGCCTAAGTAAATTGGGATGACGCTAGCTCGACTTTTGGCCTCATATATCAGATCAAAACTCACTCTTGTAATAGAAGACTATATCTGGATGATTCTCTTGAACTGTCTTGAGCCCCCAAGCTGTCTCAGCCATATAAACCAGCTTACCATCTTTGTCTTTAGCGATATCCTTTTTTCTTCTGGTGACAAATTCTTTCATCGCCACTGGGTCATCACTTGCCACCCAACATGCCTTATTCAAGTTGATCGGATCGTAAGTACAGGAAGCTCCATATTCATGTTCTAAACGATATTGAATCACATCGAACTGAAGTGCCCCAACTGTACCTATAATCTTCCGTTGCGATAACTCCATTGTGAATAACTGGGCAACTCCTTCATCCATCAATTGTACTAGGCCTTTATTGAGCTGCTTTGTCTTTAATGGATTGGCATTGTTTACGTATCTGAATTGTTCTGGAGAGAAACTTGGTATTCCTTTAAAATGTAACTTTTCTCCACTGGTCAGTGAGTCTCCTATCTTAAAATTTCCGCTATCATAGAGGCCTACAATATCTCCAGGAAATGCTTCGTCAACTACTTCTTTGCGAGCTGCCATGAAAGATGTAGGATTGCTAAATTTCAATTTTCGATCAAGTCGAATATGTTTATAATTAGTATTACGTTCAAATATCCCAGAACAAACTCTTAAGAAAGCTATTCGATCTCTATGTTTGGGGTCGATATTGGCATGTATCTTAAAGATAAAACCTGAAAAGCCTTCTTCATTTGGCTCGACCACTCGCTCTTCGGTAGTTCTCGCCAGAGGTGTTGGAGCAATCTCAACAAAGCAATCCAATAGCTCCTTTACGCCAAAGTTGTTAATCGCACTCCCAAAGAATACAGGACTTTGTTCTCCTTCTAAGTAAGTATCACGATCAAAATCAGGATAAACTTCATTAATCAACGTCACTTCTTCTCTCAGCTCCTCTGCCGCTCTTTCTCCTACGATCTTATCCAGTTCTGGATCACTAAGATCACTGAATGTTAATGTGTCTTCATCATTTTGTTTGCCATGTGGATTGAACAAACAAAGCTTTTGCTCATACATATTATATACACCTTGAAATCGCTGTCCCATGCCGATCGGCCATGACATTGGTACAACCTTGAGGCCAAGCTTTTCCTCTACTTCATCTAACAAATCAACCCCATCTTTACCTTCTCTATCTAACTTGTTAATAAAGACGATAATCGGGGTCTTACGCATCTTGCAGACGCTTACTAATTTTTCAGTTTGCTCCTCGACTCCCTTAGCCACATCAATCACGACGATTACACTATCTACTGCAGTCAGAGTGCGATAAGTATCTTCCGCAAAATCTTTGTGCCCTGGTGTATCTAAGATATTGATCTTTCGATCGCGATATTCGAAGGCCATCACAGAAGTGGCTACAGAGATTCCTCTTTGTCTTTCGATCTCCATAAAGTCCGATGTTGCAGATTTCTTGATCTTATTGGATTTGACGGCACCTGCTACTTGAATGGCACCACCAAAGAGTAATAACTTCTCTGTAAGGGTGGTCTTTCCTGCATCTGGGTGCGATACAATACCAAATGTCCTGCGCTTTTGTATTTCTTCTTCTAAAGTCATGGTTTGCAACTAAGAGCGTGCAAAAGTACAGGAATTGATGAAGATGTCAATCCTATCAATGTTAGTCCGTAACAGATATATATACGGTCAGAAGTAAGACGATTCTATTAATTAGAAAACGAGTTTATTTAGTTATCTAACTTATTGAAATGGGTTAACTATTTTTAATCCTGAAATGATATGATTGTGGTTCATGTCTTCACTCAAAAGCACATCACAATTGGCTGATTTTGCTGCCTCAATAATCAAACTATCCCACAGCGAGTATTGATGTAAAATATGAGTATCTATTGCTTCTAATATAAGTTGAGAATTTACTTGAATGACTTCAAATTTTTCTAAATCTCTCACGATAGCCTTTACTTTCCTCGGATCAACACTAAATTTCGAAATCATGACACTCACAAACTCCTTTATGACTTGAGTTGAGATAGAGTAAACGGCCGAAAGTTTGCCTTCTTCTAATATCTTCCGAGACAAATCTCTTTTTTTCTCATCTTGATGATTAAAAAGATAAAGAATGAAGTTGGTGTCAAGAAAATACTTACCGGTCGTATAGTTCATCACGATTCCATTTCCAAGTTGATTGGTCGATTTTCAGGTCCTCACAATGTCTTAATAAGCTATCTATCGTGTGTTCCGTCTCTGGTCTCACATTGCGTCTCAACAACTCTCGGATATATTCATTCAAGCTAGTTCCATGCCTGGTAGCATATTCTCTGCTTTTCTCAAGTAGGTCATTAGGTATAGAAAGTGTAACATTTTTCATAACACAGTATATGTGCGCAAATATACACATAATGTAGTTTGGGAACAATATCTTCTCTGCTCAAGTGGTCTTTCTTACATCTGAGTGCGATTCAAAGTTAAATGGGGTCGGTTGATTAGCACCTATTCTAAGTAAAAAGTGGTTGAGCAGTGAGCTCCTTGGGATCAGTGGTCTTGGTCTTGAGCGTCTTTGATAGAAGATAGTTTGGGTTGAGATTGTGATTCTGGTTATAGTGATTGAAGATTTCATCTTACTACATCATCAATGATGCAGCAAGGATGCTGATATATGCGCTACACACTGTAACTAATAGAGTTAATCTTATGTAGTG
>CAZRXJ010000305.1:0-3844 GCA_964604025.1 uncultured Saprospiraceae bacterium
ATTGTTTGCTTCTTATGCTTATTTAGGCCGAGTAAAATTACAAATAGAATGTCAAGTGAGCCAAATTTTGTATGATCGATTTGTGTAACACCATAGAATGATGAGATTATAATAAAAGCTAGTGTTGATACTACTATTGTAAGTTCTTCAATAGTCGATTTTTCTTTTTTCCATCTTCCGAAATACCAAAAAAATGGAACTATAAATATGCACAAAAGATTTATCATACCTGTGATGCCTAACTCCGCTCCAGTTTCTAACAATAAGTTATGTGCATGCGTATATTGTCTCGGTCTGAGTTTTGAAAACTTTATATCTGAATATCCAAACTTCATATGCTGGATTTGCCAAGTATTAGCTCCATGCCCTCTCAATGGTCCTTCAGCAATGAGCTTGGCTGATCGTTTCCACAATTCCATTCTTTCATCTCCACTCTCTTCAGTTAGGGTGACTATAGGGTTGAATTTTAATAAATACTCTATTGGGTTCTCAAGGATAGAGACATAGATTGTGCTAAATACAATTATATCAGGTAATATTATTTTAACTAGTTCTTTTCGATTCACTGTTCCTTTGCCAATAAAGATGATGAGACCTATTATTATTAGTGCAAATGCAGAGGCGCGACTATTGCATATGAGTATTAGAAAAGATTGTACTCCGACAAGCAATATTGAAATGAATTTATTCAATTTAGTCCATTTAATTGCCGTAGTATATAGTGGGAGCGTTATAACTAGAATAGAAGTAATATAGTTACAGGAGTGACTAAAGAAAACACCAAGCCACCTTAGATTATTTAAATTCATTCCAGATTCACTTGATAAGTATTGTTCTATATGAAAGCATGACAGAAGGATATTATTAAAGAGCATAGCCCCTATGAACACCCAAGCCCACAACTTCTTGTTGAACAAAGAAAAGTCTGTCTTCCTAACAACAAAATAGATGCCCATCAATATCAACCAATGAAAGGCTTCATACCAGACTAACCCAGGGTATTGCGACCATGTGTATGACAGAAACTGCCAACTCACAAAAAATAGGATAGATAAATCCAATATATCTAAACTTCGATTCCATCCTCTTACAATTGATAACCCCAATGATAGCAGAACCACTACATGTACTATTATCATCTTCGGGTAGTCCCAGAAGAACACCCAGCTTCGAGGGATGAATAACACAATCGATAAGAACCCAATGATAAGCAAGACCTGTTGTATATAAGATAAGGTCTTAATTTGACCACTTTCAGAAGTAGCTGTATTTATATTCAATTTAGTCGATTAATTCAATTGTTAATTGATCATTGAGTTCCTATAAAAGACCATTATTTGACCTTCATCAGTACTGCTTGCCAATTTATATATTATAGCGATGCATAATACGTCATTATTAATAATTGATCATATTGAGTAAATGACTTTAATCGATATGTCGTGACTTTATGAGAAATAGAGATTGATAGACAGAACATATGAGGTCCCAAGTATCAATTAATTGGTTGAAGTATAACCCTCTAGCACCATAGTGTCAATTATGATAGATATTAGGGAAAGTAAAATGCTTAACTTAACGTAACTAACATTTATCGTATGGGTAAAGCTATTAGTTCCAAATGGAAATGGATCACAATAATTATTGTGGCCCTAGTTATCGCCGCCTTCTTCATATACCGCATGTTGTTTCCAGGAATGGTAACAGATTATGTCGACAACACAGTAGAAGATAGGGCGACTAAAGACTGGTCAGCACTGGAAGCTGAAGTACCCAAGAATGAACTTCGCGATGTATTCTTTGGAGACATGCATGTTCATACTTCGTTTTCTTTTGATGCTTATATTGGTGGCATACTACCTAAACCAGCAGATGCTTACCGATTTGCAAAAGGTGAGTCGATCAAGGTATTCACAGATGATGTCAAGATTAAGCGCCCTTTAGATTTTGCTGCAGTTACAGACCACGCTGAGTTTTTGGGTGAGTTATACTCGGTACATACTAAGGGAGCACCAGGACACAATGCGCTTTTAGCAAGATACTTTAGGTCATTGGGTATGGATACTCTTAAACAAAGAGAATTCTTTAATCGAATGCTGAATAGAGTGTCTGAAAATGAGACCAGAGGGCATCTTGACTTTTTCCAAGGATTCGAAACTACCAAAGCAGCTTGGGATATCAATTTAGCTGCGGCCGAAGAACATTATATACCTGGAGACTTTACCACTTTCGCAGCTTATGAATGGACATTTACTAAGGGAGCTACCAGAGCTCATGGTCATCGCAATATCTTCTTTAAGGATATGAAGGTGCCTCAATATCCCATAAGTGCTGTAGAAGCTCCAGATGAAGTTCAGATGTGGAATGGATTAGAACAGTTCAGATCTGAAGGAGCTACTGTTATGGCCGTTCCTCATAATTCTAATCTCAGCCAAGGACTAACCTTTCCATTTGTTAAACCAGATGGGTCACCTTTGGACGAAGAATACATGGCATCAAGAAGAAAAAATGAACCACTCGTTGAGATCCATCAGGCCAAAGGTAACTCGGAAGTTCATCCCGAACTTTGGACAGAAGATGAGTTTGCAGGATTTGAAGTTTATAATCAGAAAGAGCTCAATGAAAACAATTATGTAAGACATATCCTTAAGAGAGGTCTTCAATATAAATCAGAACATGGTATTAATCCATATGCATATGGCATCATCGGTAGTACCGATACACACAATGGTACTCCTGGCAATACAGAAGAGGATGACGAATTCAAAGGGAATCATGCGTTCGTCGATTATAATGCCGAGTTAAGACAAAGAAGACCATGGGTACTGGACGAAAGCTTGAATACAAAAGACGTTTACAACCCTGGAGGGCTCATGGGTGTATGGGCTAAAGCCAATACTAGATCAGAGATATATGAATCCATGGAGCGCAAAGAAACATTTGCAACAAGCGGTGGGCGTATCCAAGTGCGTTTCTTTGGTGGTCACGACCTGCCGCCATTTTCTAATTATGAAGATATGGTGTCTAAAGGATATACAGAAGGAGTTCATATGGGAGAGTCTCTAATCGCGACTGACGAAGCTCCATCTTTTTATGTTTGGGCTGCAAAAGATAGCGAAGGAGCAAGACTCGATCGAATTCAAATTATAAAAGGCTGGTATGATGGAGATAAACTCCAAGAAAAGATATATAATGTTGCTGCATCAGACAATAGAGCTATTGATGAGGATGGGACTGTTAGTGATATTGATAGTGAACTTGATATGAAAACTGGTACATGGAATACTTCAGTAGGGGCTTCTGAGTTGAGCAATGTGTGGACCGACCCAGATTATAATAGTGATCATGAGGCATTCTATTATGTCAGAGTCTTGGAAGTGGAGACACCTCGATGGTCATTGTATGATCAAATCCAAACTGACGTCGAATATAAAGATGACACACAGATGACCATAAGAGAAAGAGCTTGGTCGTCACCGATATGGGTAGAGGCTAATTAGGCTACAATTAATCATTCGGTTTTTTTCCAAATACTTTGTTTAAGATGAAGAATAAGCCAGCTATTGAAATGGCTAATATTAAAATACTTAGAAAAGTTTGTAGGTAGAAATTTTCTGAGTCTACATAATCCTTTGCCTCTTTTATTAAACCTATGACTATGACTATGCCTACTGCAACAATTGGAATGTTATTATCCAGTTCTTTCATTTGTATTCTATGATTGTCCTGATGAAAGATATAAAAGAAATCAAGCTTAAAACAGATATCTGATTTTAATCTGACAGATATTATGCAGACAGTAAGTAATGGTATGCCAACTATAGATTTTCGCCCTTGTATCCCA
>CAZRXJ010000306.1:0-3836 GCA_964604025.1 uncultured Saprospiraceae bacterium
CTGAGTACTTCAATGATTTAGATTTTCTTATTGCAGAATACGTTTGTATTTATAATTATAACAGACGGCACATTTATTTAATGAATTATTAACTGATTCAACTTTCAATGATTCAAAGTTGACTGCAGGCTTCATGCCCGATGAGGTGTAGAAATGCAGTAGGTATAAAACCCACTGTCAAATACGAAGGGCTACATTTCCATTGATTTCCGAGCAAATTTGCTCATATTGCTTACGTCAGATTGAAAGGTATAAATAGACTAAACAGTAATAAAGAATATACAACATGATCTACTTAACACAGAGCGTACATCGTAACGCTCAGATATATCCTAATCAGCTGGCGACCGTATGCCAGGATAGATCCAGTACTTGGACACAACTCAAATCAAGGGTGGGATCTCTTGCGGCCGGCCTGAAAGCTATGGGCATCCAAGACAATGATCGCTTGGCTATCTTATCAATGAACTCGGATCGATATCTCGAATATTACTTTGCTGTACCATGGGCCGGCGCATGTGTTGTACCGCTCAACATTAGATGGTCAGCAAAGGAAAATCTATACTCTCTTAAGGATGCAGGTGCAAGAGTATTATTCGTAGATGATACATTTATGCCACTAGTGCCGGCGCTCAAAGAAGCACTAGATCACGTAATCTACATAGGAGATAAGGATTGTCCAGAAGGTATGATAGATTATGAAGGTTTGATCAGAGACAATGAACCTATGGAAGACACCTATCGACATGATTCTGATTTGGCAGGCATATTTTATACTGGTGGAACTACAGGATTTCCGAAAGGGGTCATGCTCACTCATATCAGTATATGGACCAGTTCTATAAGTTTAGTGCCATTGATGGAGATGACCAACAGATCTTCTTACCTACACGCAGCTCCCATGTTTCACTTGGCTGACGAAGCAGTGTTGCAGGCAGGCATGTTGTCAGGTGCAACACACTACTTTATACCATCATTTACACCACAGGGTGTAGTAGAAACCCTTAGCAAATACAAGATCACCCATGTCGTCCTAGTACCAGTGATGATACAGATGACCGTAGCTCATCTCAAAGCGAACCCTGCAGACTTAAGCTCTCTCGAGTTTATACTTTATGGAGCATCGCCGATCAGTGAATCGGCACTCACATCTGCGATGGACACCTTTAAAGGAACCAAGTTTGCCCAAGGATATGGCCAGACAGAACTATCACCACTGGCCACAATGCTGGGACCAGAGTATCACACCACTTCAGGCCCATATGCAGGAAAATTAAAATCCGCAGGTAGAGCCATCGGATGTGTAGAAGTTAGAATCGTAAATGAAGAAGGGGTCGAAGTAGAGCAAGGTTCTGTAGGAGAGATTGCTGTTCGTGGGCCCAATGCTATGGTCGGATATTGGAACAAACCAGAAGAGACAGCAACTTCTATGCGCAATGGTTGGATCCATACTGGAGATGCAGGATATATGGATGAAGAAGGCTTTGTATTTTTAGTAGATAGAGTAAAAGACATGATCGTCTCTGGTGGTGAGAATGTCTACTCAGCAGAAACTGAGAATGCTGTTGAAAATCACCCTGCTGTAGCACAGGCCGTTGTAGTCGGTATCCCACATGAAAAATGGGGCGAACAAGTTCATGCAGTTGTGATCCTGCATCCAGGACAAGAAGCAACTGAAGAGGAGATTATAGCTGAGTGCGGTAAGCACATCGCTAATTATAAATGTCCAAGAAGTGTATCATTTAGATCAGAACCTTTCCCGCTGTCAGGTGCAGGAAAAATTCTAAAAAGAGATATACGGGCACCCTATTGGGAAGGTCGAGAAAGAAATATCAGTTAATGATAAAGAGGAGCAACAATTATAATTGTTGCTCCTCTTTTCTTGTTTTAATATCTTGGTATTCTAATTGACGCTATTCGTCTCTCTTAGATTGACATCCCCATTCAAGAGATTAAAGTGTAGTTCTGGGCCTCCTCCTCTTATCAAGTATTTGTTTCTTGAAAAGAGCTTCATCTTCACTTTGTTCTTACTCTTCTTTTTACTCCCGCTAATCTTCAATTTCTCATTACTTCTCTTTTTGTCCACCATAGTAGTCGACTGGACAAGTTCATCATCTATGCTAGTATAGAAATCTCCATTCATAGACTTAAAGAAAACATCACCTTTGAATCCGTTCATGACTGTGATATTCACATCTCCATTCAGAGCATCAAAGTAAGAATCCTCTGTAGGATTAGAATGATAGGTGATATCTATATCTTTATTCAAAGCATTGGCATTTACGGCACCGGCTATATTCTTCATCTCAATTCTTCCATTCAGATTGTTCGCTTCGATCTGTTCTGTATGTATGTCTTTTATAATTAGAACTCCATCATTGATAACATTGGCATCTACATCTGTATCATAAGGAACCTTAATTGTAAAATCATATTGATACTTATATCGCTTACGTGTGATGCCTCGATTATAACTTTGATGACTTCGCTTTTCAAGATCAAAGTATGTGTTCGCATCTTCTACATAGACAACAATGGCACCATCATCTTGCTTGATGTTGACCTTTATCTCTTCCATGCCTTGATCTAATGACTTCTTAGATTTGGCCTTTATATATTGGTCGATCTCTATGATGGCTTCTGTTCCATCATATCCTTCTATCATGACAGAACCATATATATTGTAAATAGCCAATTCTTTATTGGCATTGGCAAACGACACAGTTTTCTGTGTCGTTTCATGACTTTCTTGAGCAGCAGCATTATGACATAATATGAATGACAGCATGCATAATATAAGAATCGTGGTTCTCATAGTTAAAAAGATTTGTGATGATTAATTTAGTTACATAAGAAAAGACGAAAGTGAGATCGGTTAGTTGCAACATTCTGAATTCTTGAAAAAACTTTCTGAGTGCGATCATGTTTAGTTATCACTATGCTTTTATAGTTGATAAGTCATATATTCCAAAGGGATATCAATTGCTTTTTGCAGTTGGGTGATTATATTGCCTTTTATTATTCCTTGGTATAATATTTTGTAGACCGTTAGATACATGCGTGATGAAGTATATAGGAAGAACAGACGAGTATTTTGAGATTGTAGATGTAGATCACTCTTTAATGGATCGAATCAACGAACCAGTGGATCAAGCTTTATCCATTATCTGGTTTGAAGAAGATGACAACAAATTTAATGTCGACTCAAAAGATTATGTCTTTAATAAAGATGAGATTATCACACTTACAGGATTTCACAATGTGAGAATAGATAAGATTGGTCAAGCCAAATACTTAAGATTTAATAGACCATTCTATTGTATACTAGATCACGATAGTGAAGTAGGTTGTAAAGGGATTCTCTTCTATGGTTCTGCCAGGCTACCGATCATCAGACCTAATGCACAAGACATAGATCGCCTTCAGACAGTATGGAAGATGGCTAATGACGAGATGGAATCAAGAGACACATTACAGCAAGAGATGCTCCAGATGATGCTCAAGAGATTGTTAATCTTATTTACTAGGATATATAAGGCACAGGATGGTTACGAATCCATACAAACCACTCAAGTCGATATCGTCAGAGAGTTCAACTTCCTCGTTGAACAACACTTTAGAGAAAAACATGCAGTTTCAGATTATGCCGCATTGCTCAACAAGTCTCCCAAGACATTGTCTAATCTTTTCGGAAAACTATACGAAAAAACCCCTCTTCAACTCATACAGCAAAGGATCATGCTCGAAGTACGAAGACTGCTCCGATATACAGATAGTCCTATCTCAGAGATAGGCTATGAAGTGGGATTTAATGATGTTCAGTCTTTTAGTCGATT
>CAZRXJ010000307.1:0-3830 GCA_964604025.1 uncultured Saprospiraceae bacterium
AACCACATTTACAACAAGTTACGAAATATCACTAAAGTAAAACTTGTTTGATCTCTTTTTCTTTTATGATCTACCTTTGTATTTCTAAACCAAATATTAATCGTGTTTTCTATAGGCAATATAACATTTGACGAATTTCCGTTTTTCTTAGCTCCTATGGAGGACGTATCAGATCCTCCATTTAGGGCTTTGTGTAAGCGGCAAGGGTGTGACATGATGTACACGGAGTTCATATCTGTCGAAGGTTTGATAAGAGATGCAAACAAAAGTGTTCAAAAGCTTGATATATATGATGAAGAACGTCCGATAGGTATCCAAATCTTTGGGGCTCAATTAGATTCAATGAGGAGGGCTGCAGAGATCGTAGAAGAAGCCAATCCTGAAGTATTAGATATCAACTTCGGCTGTCCTGTCAAAAAGGTAGTATGTAAGATGGCAGGTGCCGGTATCCTCCAAGATATACCTAGAATGGTAGCTCTTACTGAAGCAATCGTAAAGTCTACCAATCTTCCAGTTACTGTTAAAACGAGACTCGGATGGGATGACAATACGATCCAAATATCTGATGTCGCAGAAAGGCTGCAAGATGTAGGAATCAAGGCCTTATCTATACACGGCAGGACTCGCAAGCAAATGTATAAGGGAGAAGCGGATTGGTCGTATATCAGAGAAGTAAAAGAAAACCCAAGAGTTACTATACCGATTATAGGCAATGGGGATATCAATAGTCCAGAAAAGGCTTTGTTATATAAAAACAAGTATGGCGTAGACGGTATCATGATCGGCAGAGCGAGTATTGGTAATCCTTGGATTTTTCGTGAGATTAAACACTTTTTTAGAACTGGAACATTACTGGCCCCACCTAGCGTATTAGAAAAAGTCGAAGCAGCCCGAGAACACCTAACAAGAAGCCTTGAATGGAAAGGAGAAAAACTTGGCGTACTTGAGATGCGCCGTCATTATAGTAATTATTTTAGAGGCCTTCCGCAGATCAAATCGTTTCGAAGTATCCTTGTGACAGAACACAATACAGATACACTCTACGCAACTTTAGATGAAATAGCCGAACGCTATGCAGGCAGTTCAGTCATGGCTTAACTTCTGTAAATTCTAATTTTGAATTAAACTTTAATTATTTGGATTTTTCATTTAATGACATAGAAAAAGAGACTATAGATGCTGTACGCAAGGCAGCTGATGAGTTGTCATTGGATGCATATCTAGTAGGAGGGTATGTAAGGGACAGGATTATAAATAGACCAACTCAAGATCTAGATATAGTAGTGGTTGGTGATGGTATTGCCATTGCCAACAGAACTGCTAAAATTTTAAATCAAAAGCAACCAACGATATTCAAGAGATACGGCACTGCCATGTTCAATTATAAAGGATTAGACCTTGAGTTTGTAGGTGCAAGAAAAGAATCATATAGTAGTGATAGTCGCAAGCCATCTGTTATACCTGGTACTCTTGTTGATGATCAGAAGAGACGCGACTTTAGTATCAACGCTATGGCCCTCAAACTGAGCGGAAGTGATTATGGAGTATTCTTGGATCCCTTTGATGGCATGTCAGATATAGAAAATCGAATCATTAGGACTCCTAATGATCCAGATCTAACATTCTCGGATGATCCTTTAAGGATGATGCGAGCTGTTCGATTTGCATGTCAATTGGACTATGATATAGATGATGTTACTTTAGGAGGTATACAAAGAAATGTAGAGCGAATCAAGATAATTTCTCAAGAACGTATAACTACAGAATTGAATAAAATTATAATGTCGCCCGTACCTTCTGTCGGTTGGAGATTCTTATTAACGACAGGATTGTGTGAGATTATATTTTCAGAATTTTTCAAATTAAAAGGTGTTGATTACGTAGACGGCAAAGGTCATAAAGACAACTATTTTCATACCATAGAAGTATTGGACAATGTTGCTCGAGTCTCTAATAACCTCTGGCTTAGATGGGCTGCAGTATTACATGATATTGGAAAACCAAGGACAAAGCGATTTGACAATAAGGTAGGGTGGACCTTCCATGGACATGATGCCGTGGGTGCTAATATGACTCCTAAAATATTTAGAAAATTAAAACTACCCCTTGATGATAAGATGAAGTATGTGCAGAAGCTTGTGAGACTTCATCTACGTCCCATAAGTCTCACAAAAGAAAATATTTCTGACGCTGCTATAAGAAGATTATTGTTTGATGCTGGAGACGATATTGATGATCTCATGATACTTTGTCAAGCTGATATAACCACCAAGAACGCTAGTAAAATGCAACGATATCTTGCAAATTATGAATTGGTGAAACAAAAAATGATAGAGGTAGAAGAGAATGATAGGATACGTAATTGGCAGCCGCCCATATCAGGTGAGGAGATCATGGAGACATTTGGTATACCTCCTTCAAGAACTGTAGGAGATATTAAAACTGCAATAAGAGAAGCTATACTTGACGGGGAGTTAGCCAATGATCCCAACGAAGCGAAAGTATTTATGCTCAAGTTAGGAGATGAGATGGGGCTGACAACTCAGTAAGCTTAATCAATCTTGTACCGCAAGACCTGGTCGTTACATGGTTGTTATAAGTCTTATATCTTCATGCATTTGTCATATATTATGGACGATGTTTCTTATTATTTGTAATTTCCTATTCTGATGGCAATAATTAAAAAAGTAAAAGACTGGTTGGGTATCGAAGGAGTCAAGATTGCTCTTGCGGTTGACGAAACATTCAAATTAAGAGATCAGAACATAAGTGGGAGTTATTCTATAAGTTCTCAGTCTGACCAATACATTGAAAGTGTCAGATTGATTTTGAAAGAAAAGTATGCGAGAGGTCGAAGAAAGTCTAAATTGATAGACGAATATGTTTTGAACGAGATCGAGGTTGATATTAAGGAAAACATAGAAACAGATCAAGTCATTACGCGCGAATTTTCCATTGCGTTTGAACCATTGAAATCTGGAATTGAAAAATGGGGTGACAAGAATATATTATACAAAGGAGTTACTGAGTTCGTAAAAGTTATAAAGAATGCAAAATCATCTTATAACTTAACGGTGGAAGTAAAAGTCAAGGGTAACAAATTAAAACCCTATGATACGACTACGTTAGTTGCTGACTAGTTATTCTGTTTTGCTCTTTCAATTTCCTGAAGAATTTCTTGATCACTTTTTCCTAGATTCTTAAGTAAGAATTTTGCGCTCTCTATCATTTCGTGATTTGGAAATTCTGAAACAAATTTGGTGTATATCTCTTTAGCTTCTTCAGGCCGATTGTAATCTTGTTCGAGTATAAACCCTTTGATGAACATAGCATTGGGCGTCTTTTCATGTCTAGGATAATTATCGATTAACCAATCATATAGACTCATCGCTTTAGGAAATGTGCGCATACTTCGTGCTACTTCAGCAGCGGTATAAAGATGACCTGGAACATCGATGCTACTTGGTGACACAAGGGCCTTTGCTTCTACTGCATCCACATACTTAAGTGAGGCAGCTCGATTAACACCCAACTCATCTGGGTCTACTAATATCTGATCGAACAAATAGGAGACATAATCGTCATGAACCAAACTCAACGAGTCTAGCAGCCCTTTCTTCTTTTGAATGCCAGGGTCGTTAGGATATGCAGACAACAACTCCGTATAAACGATACTTGAAGCGTGCCTTTTTCTTAATGCATACATTATATCTCCCAGTTTGATCAAGTATCCTTTTCTGTCACCTAGATTAGGATATAACCTCAGCAAGGGTAAGATATAGTTAGAAGTTCTTGACAACATCCCTTGTGCCATAGACAACTTGACTCCT
>CAZRXJ010000308.1:0-3826 GCA_964604025.1 uncultured Saprospiraceae bacterium
TGATGATTGCCAAACTCTATGATACGACCTTTGTCCATGACCATTATATAATCAGCATTGCGAATCGTAGAAAGCCTATGGGCTATGATAATTGAAGTCCGCTTAGAGATCAGTTTTTCTATCGCATACTGGATCACTTCTTCCGTCTCAGTATCTATCGAAGATGTGGCTTCATCCAATATGAGAATATCAGGATCGACAACCAATGCTCTTACAAATGATATCAATTGTCTCTGCCCCATCGATAGATTAGCGCCGCGCTCCATGATCTCATAATCATAGCCCGCAGGCAAAGCATCGATATATCTGTCGGCTCCTATCGCCTTAGCTGCTGCTTCCACAACTTCACGGCTAATCGAATCATCTTTGAGCGTTATATTGTCATACACAGATCCTTGAAATAAAAAAACATCTTGAAGGACTACTGCCATGTTGCCCCGAAGGTCTTTAAGCTTAAGTGTCTTGATATCTTTATCATCAATCAACACCTCACCTCCTTCTATCTCATAGAATCTCGCTAAGACATTAATTATCGTAGTCTTACCTGACCCTGTGCTTCCTACTATGGCCAATGTCTTTTTGGATTCTAACAAGAAGCTAACATCTTTCAATATTCTATTTTCTCCATCATAAGAAAAGTCGACATTTTTGAATTCAACCTTACCTGACAATGCGGCTACTTCATTATATCCATTGTCTTTTATAATCTCCTTTCTGTCTAATTCTAAAAATACGCGATCACCAGCCACCATACCCATCTGTAGCGTATTGAACTTATCAGCGAGCATGCGCACAGGACTGAACAATAAATTGATATACCACGGAAAAGCTATCAATGCGCCCAATGATACTTGATCCTCTATTACATAAGTTGCTCCTAAATAAACAAGGATAGCTAATGCTAGATAATTGATCATCTCAACAACTGGAAAAAAAATCGCGTAATAAGTGATAGCATCGAGATTGGCCTGTGTATACTTTCTATTTATCTTTTTAAACTTACGCATCTCCTGTGCCTCTGCATTAAATATCTGAATGATATGCATGCCAGTAATACGCTCTTGCAAAAATGCATTCATATTAGAAAGCTCGCCCCTCACTTTTTCAAATGCAACTTTTACTTTTTCTTTAAATATATATGCTGCGATAATGAGCAATGGGAAAACTGACAGTACCAACAAGGTAAGTTTCCAACTTGTAAAAAACATGATACCTATCACTGCGAAGATGCCCAACAAATCAGCAGACATTGTAATGAGCCCTTGGGTGAAAACCGTGTTGATTGTCTCTACATCATTAATGGTTCTAGTTGTGACACGTCCGATCGGCGTCTGATCAAAATATCTCAACCGCAACGAAGTAATATGGTTAAAAACATTTTTTCTAAGATCCCGCACAACATATTGGCCCAACAAAGATGAATAGTAGATCATCATATATCTCAATGCTACTGCAGCAACCACTACGCAAAAGAAGACCACAGCCATCTTATACAACCCTGGTATGTCATTGAACAAGATATAGTCATCAATCATAACTGATATCAAAAATGGACGCAACATTGAAACTGGTGCAAGGCTTATAGCCAACACTATAGTCAGAGCAAACAACTTCCTATATGGAGCGGCAAGACTTACAATTCTTGCCAATAATCCAAAATCAAACTTTTTCTTCTTTTTTTGTTCCGCCATCTAAGTGATCAAAGATAAGCGAAGTCTCGTTGGTAAGTAGCAATTAGACCATGTGATAATGAGACATCCGTTACGGAGAATTAGGCTTTTAATACCATACAAGTTAGAGGTTCCAGTGAGCTTCATGCTAAAAACTTATCTAACTCCTTGTTGAATAATTGATCCAAATGCTCATCCGTAATAGTTATTCTGGTTTCAAATGGTATAACTTAGTCCCAATGAATAAGTTTAGTCTAAGTGCCATATTGTGCGCTGCTGGATCGTCACAACGTATGGGTGATCAAAATAAACTTTTGTTGCCACTGATTGATCAATCCATCCTTAATCATTGTGTCTCATCCATCATAGAATCAGACGTAGATGAAGTCATCGTTGTCTTAGGTCATGAATATGAGATCATGTCACAAGAGCTATCTCCTTATCACAAGGCTATTAAGATAGTTAGAAATAGAGGTTATAAATCCGGTCATACATCTAGTATACAGGCTGGGATAAAAGCGATTAATCCAAAGAGTGATGCTTTTATGATATGTCTAAGTGATATGCCTCTTATAAAGAGCAAAGATTATAATCGAGTGATACAATTCTATAGTGATCATACTGAGTATTCCATCAATAGGATTGTAAGACCGCTATATCATCAACGACCTGGACATCCTGTGATTATGTCGCATTCATATAAGGAACAAATCTTATCATGTACTGATAAAGAAGGATGTCGCAGTGTTATCAAGGACAATCGAAGAGATTTATTATCTATGAAAACAGACCAGAAATGTTACATACAAGACACTGACACCCCTGAATCATACAAATTAATCATCGAAGGCAAATTGTAGCATCGTTGTATATAACATATTAGTGAGAAAACGTTTACTCTTGTATCGCTTATGTATAAATATCATACTTTTTTATTGTTTGCTCTTATTCTTGGGATCGGAGCTTGTACATCAGATGTTGTTTCCCCAGTAGTGGGTTGTGATAGTTTTGAAACAGAATATGAGTCTGATAATCCAGATGTTGTAACCGTTATGGATATAATTGACCAAACATGTTCATATAGTGGTTGCCACGATGGTGCTGGTGGTATCGGCCCCGGTAATTATAATAGATTTGACAGAATAGTCCAAGATATCGAAAATGGTTCTTTTGCATCGCGTGTTATCACCCAACGTGATAATCCTTCTCTCGGCATGCCACCTGACAATTCTGTTTATCCGCAATCTCAACAAGATTCATTGAGTGACATACAATTAGAAATTATAACTTGCTGGTTGCAAGACGGATTTCCAGAATAGAATAAAGGTCAATGAGCATAAAAGATAAAGTTGTACTCATCACAGGTGGCACAAAAGGCATAGGGCTTGGTATAGCAGAATGTATCGTAAAAGAAGGAGGCAAAGTGGTAATCACCGGTCGACAACAAGATACTACCTCTCATATAGCAAGTCGTCTTAATGATGAACACGGCGATTGTGCCATAGGTGTGGCTGCAGATGTACGCAAATTAGAAGATCAGAAGATAGCTGTAAAAGCAGCTGTCAGCAAATGGGGCAAACTGGATGTAGCCATCGCTAATGCTGGTGTAGGACACTTTGCTTCCATCGAAGACCTAACACCACAACAATGGACTGAGGTCATGGATATAAATATGACTGGTCCATTTTATACAATTAAGGCCTCTTTAGAAGAACTAAAAAGAAGTCGCGGATACTTCATCACCATCGCGAGTCTTGCTGGGACTAACTTTTTTGCCAATGGATCTGCCTACAATGCAAGCAAATTTGGTTTGGTAGGTTTTACTCAGGCCGTGATGCTTGATCTTAGAAAACATGGTGTCAAAGTATCTACGGTTATGCCTGGATCAGTAGCAACATACTTTAATGGTCATATACCGTCAGTTGAGGATGCATGGAAGATTCAACCAGAAGACATCGGACAGATCATCATAGATCTGCTCCATATGAACCCAAGAACTTTACCGAGCAAAATAGAAGTAAGACCAAGCAATCCAGGCGGGAAGTAATTCAAAGACTCAGATTTCAATTAGTACTTACCGCACTACTATAGGAGTAGACGGCCGTGGAGAAATTTAGAACCAAACAAGATAGCACGATCCAAAATCAATATGTCAG
>CAZRXJ010000309.1:0-3813 GCA_964604025.1 uncultured Saprospiraceae bacterium
TTTATTCATACCCAAGATAGCCTGCTCTATTCCCCTTGGTGTCATCGTGTACATTTTGAATATCTTCCTGAGCATCGTTGTTGTCCAAGTGATATGCCAATGCTTCTCTGATACCGGGTTAAGCCAGACCGCTTTTTTGAATTTTTCTGATATCCGTCCCCAGGCGATAATACTTCCCTCATGTAATTCATATGGAGCCATGGCTGCGTCTCCGATTACAAATATCCTATAATTAGGATCTTTAGATAGGATTTTTTCTAACGGCACTTTGCGTGTTCTTCTTTCATCCTCATAGACATATTTATAGATCGTGTTGTGGAAGTAATAAGTCTCCAGATCATGTTGATACCTCGTCTTCATTTTTTTGAACAAAGCTTGTACAGCACGTATGTAGTAGTCCATTGAATATCCACCATTGTCAATTAGAAGGATGACTTGTAGCCTATCCTCTGTTTTGTCTAACTCAACAGGGAGAAACAGCCCACCTTGGGCAACCCCTTCTTTCACTGTTAATGGGATATCGAGATATCTATCATTGGTTTCTTCTATCACACCTTTGAGCGCAGCCAATGTAGCATCTATATTGTCATCATTGATATGTGCATCGATATCTACTGGATAGTATTGAGGATCACCCATAACTTCACGAGCCATACGACCGCCACCTGTACCGCCTACTCTGATGCCACCCATTGCAGCTCCACCATGTCCATATGGAGAGACACCACCCGTACCTACCCAATGAGAACCGCCTTGATGATCTCTCGTCTGCTGTTCCATCACCTTTTCCATTCTTTTGCGAAGCTCTTCAAGGTCCACAAATCTATAATCCGCGGCTTTATCCAAGAGTCGCTCAGCATTAGCATCATCTCCCCGATTGCCATCACCATCGTCCTTCATGTCTGGATCATCTTCCTTTAGGATGTCCTCTCCATCGAGTACTCTCTTTATATCATAAGTTGTCGTATGTACCTCATCTAAAAACTGATTGATGAGATCATCGATATCCATATCGCGTCTCTTGTCATCACCTTGGATAAAATCTTCCAACCAATCTTTGAAGGTCTCTGCTCTTGCTATAGCATCATTAAGACGCTCACCAGCTCCAACTTCGACACCTATAAAGTAATCATAGAAAGCTTGTGTATACGGCCCTATATCTGTTGGATCTTTTACAAGAGAACCTTTGAAAAAACTATAGATATCTCCAACAGTATGAATCAGTTGTCGATCGATAGCTTTCTGAAGTAATAAGAGCGATCTGACATCTGCCTTGACACCGTAACTTCTACATACTTCTGGAAAACTCTCAAACATAGCTTTACATTCATTCTATTAATATCGTGATGCGCCCCCTGGTTTATTGACGTCATCCATAAGGTTGCGCTGTACACGCCTGACATCATCTTGTGTCTTGATCAATGCTCCAAGTCCATCTAACTTTTTGATTCTTTCTACAGTCTCATCTTTGGAGAATGTCTGCATGTACTTTAACCAGTTAAGTAGCTCTCTCGTTGAAGGCGAACGCTCAAGTCCTAACTGCCTCAATTGGTAGAAGACATCTATGGCCTGCTGTACGATATCGTCATCAGCTTTTGGATAATGTTTCCGCACGATATCTCTCATCGTATCTGGTGGTGGAAATGAGATATAATGATAGATGCATCTGCCTTTAAAAGCCGTTGGCAACTCTTGTTCTCTATTACTTGTGATAACGATCGCTGGCATATCTTTTTCTGATACTTCGATCACTTCACCTGATTCGGGCATGACAAACTTGCGATGGCTCAGTGCATACAGAAGGTCATTAGGAAACTCTCTCGGTGCCTTATCTATCTCATCGATCAGAAGTACAGAGTTAGGAGTACTATAAGCTTTAGCAGCCGGACCTTGCATCACATAATCTTTCAGTTCATCTGTACTTCTCCCGCCAGTGCTCAGCTTAGTATCCATACCCTTCTCATCACGCTGTGCATTAAGCACCTCTATCTGCGAATCCCGGAGGTACTTGACATGATCAAATTTGGCTACAAATTGATCTACAGTGCTCTTAGATCCCACTGGGTAAACAAAAAGATCGATATTTCTATCTTTTGCATATTGAAGGGGCAGTTCAGTCTTTCCTGTCCCAGGTTCGCCTTCTATTAATAAAGGCATACCAAGCACTCTTGACATATGAAAAGCTTGCGCTAACTCTCTGTCACACAAATACTTATCTGATCCATTCCATAAACTAGTCTCTGCCATATCTATTCTAATAAGACGCCAAGTTAGCGTATATACCAATCATATTATGACCGCACTGATGTAAATAATTGTCAACTGAATAAGTAGAATAAGATAGTATTTATAAATTGTTGCATTAAGAAATATTATAATATGTAGTAATTTAACTACTTTTACGTTCATAAGGTACACTTATCAACATATTAAATAGGGGTGATACCCCTAAAAAATTGTTATAGTTTTGAATAAGAGCCCGTTTAACGAGTCAAATTTTGAAGAAGTCTTTAAGACTTACTTCGGTCCCTTGTGTAACTACGTTAATAGCTACATCAAAGATTGGGAGAGTAGTCGCGAGATTGTCCAGGGAACCTTTATGAAAATATGGGAGAACAAGGACAACATTGCCATCAACACTTCTGCCAAGAGTTATCTCTATTCGGCTGTCCGCAATAGGATGATTGACATGATTCGCTCTAACAAAAAGTTAGAAGAATACAAGAATGCAGCAAATGTTGATGAGATAGAAGAGAATATAGATCATATGAACTCTTTTGTCGTCCGAGAAGAAATTCTTAGATCAATGGACAAACTCAAGCCTAAAATGAGAAAGATATTCTCTCTGAGTAAGGTAGAGGGTCTCACATATAATGAGATCGCTGCATATCTTAACATATCTAAGAGAGCTGTAGAAGACAATGTAGCTAAGGCTTTAAAGTTGTTAAAAGAGGATTTGGAGGGTAATGACTTACTTTTTTCAAATTAATTTGCAAATAAATATGTGACATGTAGTTTACCAAACGTCATGTAGTTGTTATGTCGAAAATAAAAGAGCAAGACATATTAAAACTGTTGAGGGGAGAAGCCTCTGCAAAAAAACTGAAAGCATTAGAGGAGTGGTCTTCTTTAGATGAAGATAATGCCACAGATCTCGAAGTGTATCAGAAGATCTATGATGAATCCGAGCATTTGTCATCATATAAGCGCGTAGATGCTAATGATGAATGGAATCAATTCACCAATGTTCTTCAGAATTCAGTTAATGAAGGTGATCTTCTACAGTATTTTGATGGCTTAGCAACACCTGCGCAAAGAACTAAAGTTGAAGAATGGAGATCCTTCTCCAAATCCAACAAAGAAGAATTTAATGTATTTAACCTGATTATCTCAGAGAGCACAAAGCTTAATGAAATAAAAAGAGTTGACGCTGATGCTGAATGGAAATCATTTAGCAAAGCCATAAAAGGAAAGTCTACTCCTGCCAATCTAACAGCGGTCGGTGCTGCACCTTTGGCAAAGTCGATACTTGACCCTGCACCGGTTAAGAAAACTGATGCAGTTTCAACCAGTGTAGCAGCAACAACTGTTGCACCTACTGCGCCTAAAGTTGAGACTACTTATAAGGCTAAGGAAGTCACAATGACACCTACGCCTACTCCTACGCCTTCAGTTCAAAACTCTGGAAGAGGGCGTAGATTATCTTTGTTCCGTTCTTTAGCTGCTGCTGCTGTGTTTTGCTTAATGGCTTTTGCAGTATGGAACATGTATACTGGCAACTGGTCTCCATTCGGGAGTAGTGATGAAGAAGAG
>CAZRXJ010000310.1:0-3810 GCA_964604025.1 uncultured Saprospiraceae bacterium
CTACATTCTTGTCCAATCTATCTAAATCAATAATCAAGAACGGCAAGGCCCGCTTGTAGTCCTTAAGTGACTTGTTGATGTGGTCGAAGTATGCTTTATCTATCATATGCTTAACAGATGTCTGAGATATGGACTTACATACAATTGATTAGGATCTTGCTCCGCACGATGCTTCATGAATAATTCAAACTTTGGATAGCGCTCTAAGATACGGGTCGTGGTCAATGTATTCATCTTACCCCAATGTGGTCGTCCATCATAGGCTTGAAATACTTCTTCTAAAGCTCTAAAATAAGGCTTTGGATCTTTTTTATAATAAGCATGACATGCGAGGTAGGCAGAATCTCGGCCATATGCCGGACTCAATAATATGTCATCTCCTTTTACAAATCTATTTTCAATTGGAAAGTGAATATTGAATCGTTTAGAATTTACAATTTTCTTGATGTCCTTCCATACATCTTTGTAGGATTCTATAGGAACATTATATTCCATCTCGTTAAACTTTACTAATCTTTGAGTTGCGTAGACCTTATGGCTATGTAGCACTTTATCTACATCCGCTACCGAGTTGGCCGCAGTCTTAGATATCCACTCAGTCTTGGATGGAAACCTATAAGCCACTTCACAAGCTAACTTGAATGCATAGTTTTCAATTACGTAATCTGAAAAGTAATTGAGTAACCCAATCTTATCTACCTCATCTGTAGCAATGTTGGATGTCTTAGTCCACACAGATTCTGAATACGGGAAAAAGTAAAATTCAAAATTTCTATTATCGCGATTTCTTTCTTGCAACTCAGACAACACTTTGTCTATAGGTTCTTTTCTATTCTTAAGCTTGAGACGATAAGCTGGTACGCACTGTAGTGTTATCTCAGTTATAACACCCAACAACCCCAGAGATACTTGGGCCGCTTTGAAAAGTTCCTGATTATCTTCATCAGAACAAGTGACTACCTTACCCAAACCATTGACTATACGCAACTTGACAACTTGTGTGCTCATGGTGCCAAATGAACTACCCGTACCATGCGTTCCTGTACTAATCGTTCCCGCAAGAGATTGGGTATCTATATCTCCAAGATTCTCCATGGCCATGCCTTGTTCAAATAGTAAGTTGCCGAGGGTATTGAGTTTTGTACCACCTTTTATAGTTGCTTGACATCTTTCTTTATCAATTGAAACCAGTCCTTGATAGTTATCCAAGTGTATCAACACCTCTTCAGTCTTGGACAATGGTGTAAAAGAATGACCAGAACCCATGACCCTAACTTTCTTCTTATCGTTAAGAGCCTTAAGGACTAAGTTCTTTATCTCATCTTCTGAAGTGGGCCCATATATGGAAGAAGGCGACCATGACAAATAACCTGACCAGTTTTTCATATTCTAATTTCCATACTTTTACGTCATGAGCACTTTAGCGTTTGTACACGCAAGAAGCAGGATCACTTTTTATAAATTGAGCACCATAATTAGAAGCCGTAGGATCCATGCATCCTTTAAGGTTTTTAATTTTAATTTTTCTAAAATCAACAGGTTGTCCCTCACTTTGTAGAGCGATGTATCCTTCGCTTAACAACTTGCCATCTATCTTAATAGCTGGATCATATCGATTAGCCACTCCCCCGCCTATCTGAGGCTGAGTATATGTCAGCACAGGTGCTCCATTGATGATGTGTGTTACTAACGAATCACCAAGAACGATCATCTCAGCCTTCACCCATTGATCTCCATAGTAAGTAGCGGAACCCGAACTGATACAATGCCTTGGGTCGATCTGTCCTTCATACACCACATCAGTACCCGGAGAGCACATATTGCCAGTGGGTCTTTCTACACCTTCAGTTATACCAGCTAAAAACTGCATCTCCACTGAAATGGGCCAATCTTGCTCCACTGGCATAGTATGAGGATCTTGACTGTGAAACATGACCCCACTGTTCTTGGTAACGAAGATCGGTGCTCCGGGATGTACTTCACCAACAAAACGATATTCTACTGAAAAGTGATAATAAGAATATGGTTGATTATAGTAGAGATGTCCATATCGATCATCGAAGTCTCCTTCATACTGATCATATCTCACTTGAATCATATCATCGTTTGCACGAAATGTCTGGCCATGGTTATCTCCTACTTCATAGTGATGGATTTTAGTGGTCCAGTTGTTCAAGTTTTCCCCATTGTATAGAGCGTTCCATTGTGCTTCTTCAATAGCTGACGAATCGACAAGTTGTCTTGTCGTACTGCAACCTATTGACAATAGACTAACGACAATAACCAATTCAAAGAGTCTATATCTTGTGTGAAATGTCATGAGCTCAATATAGCTAAATGATCTATGTTAGATCTGTAATTACGATCACTGAATCTTGCTGACTATTCATTCTTAGTTGAGTTATGATTTGCCAAATGATTTATCTCAATCTTTCACATTGAAAAATGGCAACAGAAAATTCTTACTTTAGACCGATTACTCTATTGAGTGAACCATTACTTTATCAAGTAACAGTATATGATGAAATTCGGATACACTATCTTTTATGTAGCGGATGTAGAAAAGACCATAGCATTTTATGAAAGAGCATTTGGCTTCTCTAGGAAGTTCATATCACCAGAGAAAGATTATGGAGAGCTAGTCACTGGTGATACTACAATCTCTTTCGCTTCTTTTGCTTTAGGAGCATCTAACTTTCCAAAAGGATATGAGAAAATATCTTCCGACTCCAAACCAGTCGGTATGGAGATAGCATTTGTATCAGACAATATCGATCTTGATTTTAAAAAGGCGATAGAAGAAGGTGCAGAAGAATACGTAGAAGTTGTATCAAAACCATGGGGTCAAAAAGTCGGCTATCTACGTGATATCAATGGCATCTTGATAGAAGTCTGTAGCCCTATGAAAAGCTAAACTAACAACTGCTATACTGATCACATGAGCAAGTTATATGACTTTCTATATCGGTACCAACCATACGTCTTAGGGATTGCAATTTTTACATCTCTTTCAGGTGTTTCATTTTCTATTCATCAAGGTGATACTTACTTGATACTAAGAGATTATCCGATTCTCGCTGTGACTCTTGTAGGAATTGGAGTCCTCCTAGGAGTCATTTACGTAAGTGTAGACAAGATAAAAATCCAAAATCTCTCCAATGAAATAACGAGTCATAAGAATCCTTCAAAGACAGAAGTCGAACTTCATAGTTTGACTGAGCGTCAAAGAGAAGTCTATGATCTGATCATAAATGGAAAGTCGAATAAAGAGATTACAAGCGAGCTATATATAGCACCGAGTACGCTCAAGACGCATATAAATCAAATCTATAAAAAACTCAAAGTGAAAAATAGAAAAGCACTCAAAGTGAGTCGCAGCGGTTCTAATCCTAATCATAATTAGCAATATCAACCTTTTATCAACCCTGAGAATCTTGGGAGTTTGCTCGTATCTATTGAGTTTTGAATCAAAACAAATATAGATGCAAATGAAAAAGAAAAGTAGCCTCGGTCTAGCATTATTCCTTTTAGGTTTATCTATAGCTTTAAAATAGAAATAGATGAATCTGTTCAAAACATTACATGGATATGGACTAATCGCATCCAGATACCAATCATCTTAGCCGGAGGAGCATTACTAGCGCTTGGGCACTATTTTTATATCCATATTACTGAGCAAAATGAAAAATTTTGATTGGCATCTAGTAATGCTCTTCATAGGTGAGACATGAACATCGTATGACTATATATCACATAAGAGAATAAGTAAAAGTACCGTGCCCACAACAGCAATATAGAAGATATGACTAC
>CAZRXJ010000311.1:0-3807 GCA_964604025.1 uncultured Saprospiraceae bacterium
TGGATTCAAAATCCAGTTTCTTCGGAAGTGGGGGTTCGATTCCCCCCATCGGTACAAAAGCTGAGCATTTGCTTGGCTTTTTTCTTTTTACCGACACAATTGACTTAATTAGGGGTATAAAGATGCTTTTATCATGGATCGAGTAAAAGACCAAATAAGTCAATCAGCAACGCTTCCATCTGACTTCTACTTTGACAGTAAGATTTGGGAACAGCTGAAGGAAGATGTATTTGCGAAAAGCTGGCAATACATAGGAGATGAAGAACAGATCTTTAATGTTGCAGTCAACACATATCCCTTTTTTCTTCTTGAGAAATACATCGAAGAACCATTAGTATTAACTAAAAATGAAAGCGAAGTAAGGTGTCTATCTAATGTCTGTACTCATAGGGGCTTCATCGTATCTCACCATCCTGGTAACAATCAGAAGCTGACATGCTCTTATCATGGTAGAAGATTTGATTTGGAAGGGAAGTTTGAGTTTATGCCAGAGTTCAAAGAAGTTGAGAACTTCCCTCGGCCATGTGAACACCTTCATCAATTGCCACTCAAAAAGTGGTCTAAGTTTTTGTTTACCAGCTTGGATCCCAAGATTGATTTTTCTGAGATGGAAAAGGAATTAGAAAGCCGATTGGGTTTTCTGAATATGGATGACTTTGTATTTGCTCCTGAGTATGCTAAGATATACAATGTTCAATCTCATTGGGCCTTATATATTGATAATTACCTAGAAGGTTTTCATATACCATTTGTCCACCCTACGCTCAATGGCATGTTGGATTATGGACGTTATGAGACCATATGTGATGGACACATGGTGTTACAAGTGGGTTATGGTGACAAAGGATCGGAGACTTTTGATATACCAGAAGATCATCCTGATTATGGAAAAGACATAGCAGCATATTACTATTGGTTTTATCCCAACTTTATGCTCAACGTATATCCATGGGGTGTACAAATAAATATCGTACGCCCTTATACACCCCAGTTTACTAAAGTCGAATTCTTGTATTATATCAAAGATCAAGAGATATGGGATAGAATGAGCGGAGAGCAGATAGGAGAGAAGACACAACAAGAAGACGAATGGGTGGTAGAAGGCGTTCAAAAAGGATTGAAATCGAGATTTTATACTGATGGTCGCTTTTCTCCAAAGAGAGAGACCGGGGTGCATCACTTCCATTGTTTATTAAAGAAGTATTTGTCTATCTAAATCATGACTTATGTTGCTTAGAGCAATTGAGATTATAAACAGTAGCGGATGTCTAAGCAGATAGGTTTATGGCCTGCGACTTCGCTAGTCTTAGGTAACATGATTGGGTCTGGCATCTTTTTGTTGCCAGCTTCTTTGGCCTCTTTTGGTGGCATTAGTATTGTGGGTTGGGTGGTGTCAGCATGTGGTGGTTTAGTATTGGCCAAAGTGTTCGCAGAACTGGGAAGACGATTTCCAAAGACAGGTGGCCCCTATACTTTTGCGAAAGAAGGCTTTGGAGATTTTCCGGCTTTCTTAGTGGCTTGGGGATATTGGGTATCTATTTGTTGTACTAATGCAGCTATAACGGTAACTATGCTAAGTTATCTTTCTATCTTTTTTCCAATATTAAATGAAAGCCCGATAATCGCCATCGGTGTAGGGCTCACTACGATTTGGTTGTTGACATATATTAATACCAAAGGAGTAAAGGAAGCGGCTTGGGTTCAATTGATAACGACTATTCTAAAATTGGTGCCATTGTTTCTAATTGCAATTGTTGGCATGTTCTTTTTAGAATTAGATCATTTTACTCCGTTCAATATAAGTGGACAAAGTAGTCTTGGTGCTATCACTGCTACTGCTACTTTGACATTGTTTGCTTTTCTGGGTATAGAGTCCGCTACTATTCCAGCTGATAGTATAAAAGATCCGTCTACTACTATTCCGAAAGCAACGATGATTGGGACATGGGTGGCCATATTTGTTTATATCCTCGGATCTATAGCTGTGATGGGGCTCGTGCCACCTGAAGCATTGGCACAATCCGAAGCACCTTTTGCAGATGCTGCTGTTGTTGTTTGG
This sequence comes from uncultured Saprospiraceae bacterium, assembly GCA_964604025.1. Lineage (GTDB taxonomy): Bacteria > Bacteroidota > Bacteroidia > Chitinophagales > Saprospiraceae > JAJRXG01. The sequence goes on from CAZRXJ010000311.1 coordinate 2,060, forward strand.
GGCCCAGCTTCTAAGAATTGGGTGGCACTTGGTATTGTGATCTCCACTTTTGGAGCACTCAATGGATGGATTATGATGCAAGGACAGATTCCATTTGCTGCTGCCCGAGATCAGTTATTTCCTTCATTGTTTGGAAAGTCAAATGAGAATGACGTACCTGGATCTGGATTAGTGTTCTCAAGTGTTCTTATATCTGGGTTGATGATCATGAATTATAGTAAGAGCTTGATCCAAGCTTTTGAATTTATGATCTTGTTGGCAACGTTAACATGTCTTGTACCTTATCTCTTTTCTACTGCAACACATATGATGTTCTCATTGAGTGAAGGGAAAAGATGGAGTTGGATTGTAGGTGCAGTTGCATTTGTATTCTCTATGTGGGCCATTATTGGATCAGGAGAGGAGATTGTCTTTTGGGGATTTTTGGCTTTGATGAGTGGGATTCCGATCTATGTGTGGGTTAAGAAGTGATTTTATAATTATGGCCTATTCTTTTTGCTTTTTAGCTAGCAACCCAAGTTATATACTTCATATACTGCAAGCATATGGTTTAGTTGATTATATGAAGACATTTGTAACTGTTGAGTAAGTGTCTCAATAAGACCATCTTGGTTCTTTAGAAGAGTTCCGATTGTTTTGCTCACCTTGATATATCTAGCGATATCAGATTCTATAGGTTCTTTAGGGCTTCCTATGAAGTTCAAGTATTTTTTAAAAGCAGGGAAGTCATAGAGCGTATATAAGTCTGGATACCTAAATGCGAGATAGATGAAAACCATCTTTTTGTCTCCATGATCATGTGGCAATACTTTTTGTTTTGATTGTCTTTCTAATTTATATAGTTCGTCACACTGATATATGAATCTACTGATACGCCCATCGATGTCTTTGTTTTCATTGTACAAGTCTTTGAACATAGACCGAACGAGGTCATCATTGATATTGATATATCTTTGCATCGCTTGCTTGGGATAATAACTGTCCCTGATCCAAAGAGGAGAGTTAACTTCAAAACACTTATTAAACATCACACTAAAATCAACTGCATCGACGTCCCAATTGGATTGAAACTGATGAGCCAGTTCCCAAAGTGTCCAACCATCATAAGAAGGATTTTTTATAATATCATGATACGTAGCGAAAGACTGATTAATTTTTTGAAGATTCATCGATTGGCTTAACTACAATTATTTTAAAACCTCACTATTAAGAAGGCAGACTTGAATTTGAACTATGTTTTACGCTACCTTTTCCTTGATCCGTTGTAGATATTTCATCTTGAGATAATAGGCTTGAACTATTGTAAGGAAGCTCTCTTCATGATCCTCGTCCCAAGCATTCATCGCGGCTTGTCCTTCCTTGTTCAATTGTACTTCTAAGTCTCTGATTGCTTGTGTCACTTTATCTCTTATAAGAGGATCTGGATCAAATTCTAATTCCATCAACGCTTCATTGATATCCATCATTTCCATCAGAAATTCATGAGGAACTTTCGCTTGACCTTCTTCTGGAAGTGCATTATGTATGTCTAGCAGATGAGCGATGCGTTTCTGTGGGTCTTTCAAGGTCTTCCATCCTTCATTGTTAATAGTGGATTGCTCCAACACTTTGTCTTGTTCACTTTGAGTAGATAGAGTATGGAAGTCAGGATGGTATAATTTACTATTAGCAATATACTGGGATCTCAAAATTTTGAGATCAATGTTGAATGCTTCTGGTAAATTGAAAAATTGAAAATAGTTGGTCAT
>CAZRXJ010000312.1:0-3802 GCA_964604025.1 uncultured Saprospiraceae bacterium
CACTTGCAGTAAAGCAGGCCTTTCTCCAATCATGAAGAAAAAGGGATGACTTAGAGCATGACGATGCGTTTGTGCAAAAAATACTTCTTCGATAATAGCCGACGCATTAGTTGCTCCTGTACAGTTTCCTTGGTCATTAGGTTCTGCGAAGACATATTCTTGGAAGTTGTAGGAATTGGGTAGGGCAGGATTGGTATTAGCTTGGATCGTACCCATAGATGTGCCATTGCTTTTAAGACTAGACTTCGATCCATATCCTGTGCTTGTGTGGACGCCACATGCAGCTGTACAATCGGGATACTTAGGAGAGTGGAGATTCTGTGAATCTGAATTCTGCGCTTGCAATACAGAGGCTAAACAAAAATATAGTCCTATATGTGATAAAAATGCAAGTAAGAATCTCATTGAATTCATGACGTTACTGTTATAAAAAACAAGGTCGATACAACCCATAAATTAAGTACTATTCAGTCATTTGTAAACAAAGTCAGCGGAATTTAACGGTAAACGATACCATATTTCACTATTTTTAGTGATCAAAAGACTTACCATTTTACAAAAAAAGGTGGTCCGACAAGTCGAACCACCTTAAGTATAGTAAGTAGTATATAATCTAATGAGATTACATATTCTTTATAATCTCATCTCCAAATTCTGAACACTTCAACTTGGTAGCATTTTTCATTAATCTTTCAAAATCATAAGTCACTCTCTTTGTTTTGATCGCACCTTTGAGTCCTTTTTCAATTAATCTTCCTGCTTTTTTCCATCCCATATATTCTAACATCATCACACCAGACAAGATCACTGAACTAGGGTTCACTTTATCCTGTCCTGCGTACTTAGGAGCAGTACCATGAGTTGCTTCAAATACTGCGATACCCGTCTCGTAGTTGATATTTGCCCCTGGAGCGATACCGATACCACCAACAGCTGCTGCAAGTGCATCTGAGATATAATCACCGTTAAGATTCAAAGTAGCAATCACATCGTACTCTGCTGGTCTCAATAAGATCTGCTGCAAGAATGCATCTGCGATCACATCTTTGACAATGATCTCACGCCCTTTATGATCGATCACTTGCCATGGGCCTCCATCAAGATCTTTAGCATCAAATTCTCTCTTTGCCAAGTCATATCCCCACTCTTTGAACTTTCCTTCCGTAAACTTCATGATGTTACCCTTGTGGACAAGAGTAATAGAAGACTTTTTGTTGTCTAGGGCGTACTTGATTGCTGATCTAACAAGACGCTCTGTTCCTTCGACAGATACTGGCTTGACCCCTAGAGAAACTGTATCTGGAAATCTGATACCAGTGACACCCATCTCGTCGATTAAGAAGGACTTCATCTTGTCATTCTCATCAGTTCCATGTAGGTATTCTATACCAGCATAGATATCTTCGGTATTCTCTCTGAAGATCACCATGTCAACTAGCTTAGGTTGCTTTACTGGACTTGGGACACCTCTGTACCACTTTACAGGTCTCACACAAGCGTAGAGATCTAAGATTTGTCTGATCGCCACATTAAGTGAACGAAAACCTCCTCCCACGGGAGTAGTTAAAGGACCTTTGATCGCAACAAGATGTTCTTTAATGGTATCAGTCGTTGCTGCAGGTAACCATTCACCCATCTTTGCATTTGCTTTTTCTCCTGCATATACTTCCTTCCAATGGATCTTTCTCTTTCCGTCAAATGCTTTTTCTACTGCCGCATCCAGTACTTTCTGAGCTGCTGCCCATATATCAGGACCTATACCATCTCCTTCTATAAATGGAATGATAGGATCGTTAGGAACTTGGACTTTGCCTCTTCTAGAGAGTGTAATTTTTGTACCTGCCATTTTATTCTTGATATGATTAGTTAGATAATTTATGTTGAAAAGAGGCGCAAAGGTAAGTATTCATGCGATTATTGTCAGAATAAGTGGTTTTCACTTCTTTTATAGGATCATTGCTCACTGTACGACTTGTGACAATATCACTCAAAGTAAATGCAACTGGGACATAATGTATAACTTTGTATTAACTATTTTCATCAAGTGAATCCAAATCTAGACCCCTCAACAGAAGCGCTTAGTTCAGAAGAAAAGCAAATAGAAAGAGCACTTCGCCCCAAGGAATTAGCCGACTTCAGTGGTCAACCAAAGATTGTCGAGAATCTTTCAGTATTTATACAAGCAGCAAAGATGAGAGGCGATGCCTTAGATCATGTTTTGTTACACGGCCCACCCGGGTTGGGAAAGACCACTTTGTCTCATATCGTCGCTAATGAACTGGGGTCCGTTCTCAAACTGACTTCTGGCCCAGTACTTGAAAAGCCAGGGGATCTTGCTGGTCTGCTTACTAACCTTCAAGAAGGTGATGTTCTTTTTATCGATGAGATCCATAGACTTAACAATGTTGTTGAAGAGTATCTCTATTCTGCGATGGAGGATTATCGGATAGATATCATGATTGACTCTGGCCCTAATGCTCAGAGTATCCAACTCAACGTTGCGCCTTTTACTTTGATAGGAGCTACTACTCGGATGGGTCTTTTGACGCCACCACTAAGGGCACGATTTGGCATCACCTGCCATCTCGATTACTATAATGTTGAGACTTTAGAGAAGATCGTAACGAGAAGTGCAAGGTTGTTGAGCATAGAGATAACACCTGAAGGTGCACATGAGATAGCAAGAAGAAGCAGAGGAACTCCTAGAATCGCCAATGCACTGTTAAGAAGAGTAAGGGACTTTGCTCAAGTTAAAGGCGAAGGAATCGTAGATCTTAAGATATCGAAGTATGCATTGAGTGCCCTCAATGTTGATGAACTTGGTCTTGATGAGATGGATAACCGTATCATATCTACTATGATCACCAAGTTCAAAGGAGGCCCTGTAGGTTTGGGTACGATTGCAACGGCAGTTGCAGAAGAAGCAGGAACCATTGAAGAGGTATATGAACCATTTTTGATAATGGAGGGATTCATACAGCGCACACAGAGAGGACGCATTGCAACTGACAAAGCATATCGGCATCTCAACATACCCAAAGGGCCTGATGCGGGCAGCTTGTTTTAGTAATTGATCTATGAAGTATATTCTAATTTCTATACTCCTAATGCTCCTATATACTTCATGCGGTAACCCTGAGAAGGATAAGATGATTGCTCGATTCAATGAACTGCATGCTTTGGTTAAGACAGGAAAGACAGACCAATACTATCCTTATCTTAATGAAACTTCACGCAATTTTATTGATAAGATCAGTGATCCTCATAACTTAAATGAAGAGTCGATGCGGGCGATCGGCAAGAAGTATAACCTTAACTTCTGGTGTGCTCAATATTATAATCTATATAGTGAACAAATTATAAAAGAAGCAGAAGGTGCTAATGTCTTTGCTTACCTGTCTTATACAGAGACTCCGCTATTCAATTTTTTCTTGGATTATGAATTGGCACTCGATAGATCACATGTTAGGACTGAGAGTAAATATGTCGCTATCGGAGAGCGTCGCGGAGATCAGAGGGTAATATCTTGGATGAAGTATGACAAGGAAGGGGAAGATTATCAATTTGACTTGATCGACTTCTTGAAGATTCAAGAGGCATATGGCACAAAGAAGGTCTATCACGATTTAAAAAAAGAAAAGCCTGGTTTATCAATTCAAAAACTCATCGTTGAACACATCGATGATATTTATAAGACTAACAAAGAACATCGTCGTATGGGTCCTAAAAACTTTGACAAAAGTCAAAGAGCTACTGCGGAGTATTATCTTAATTAATATAAAGGATTATGCCTGAGCCGTAG
>CAZRXJ010000313.1:0-3796 GCA_964604025.1 uncultured Saprospiraceae bacterium
GACACCCATACTTCATGGGCTTTTGAAGTACCTGCTTTGAATGAAGATTATAAAAAAACAGGCAAGACATGTGCTATAGAAATAGGAACACCCAGCATCACTTCTGGTAATTGGAATGACTCTGAGACCGCAACAGACGAACAAGTCATGATGGCAGAACAGGCTATAAAATTAAGTAATCCACACTTAAAATATACCAACGGTCGTGATCACGGATATGTCGTTCTTGATATATCGAAGACACATACAACCGCTCAATGGTACTATACTAAAGACATGAAGCAAGTAGACGCTCCTATCTATATGGCTCATGAAGTAACCGTAACTGAAGGAAAGGGAAAGATAAATGAATAGCGTTTTTATTCATTCTTTTTATTTTACTGACCTGATTAAAATTTCTAATCGAGATGACAAATTATAATAGACGTAGATGGCTTCAGACTTCTATATTAGGTGCTGCATCAGCTACCTTACCCTTCAAAAACAATCTGAATGTCTGTAGATGGCAAGAGCCAGATGTTGATTATACGGATGAAAAGTGGATGCGGCTTAATTGGAATGAAAATCCCCATGGCCCTCCGATTGTTGCACAGGAGGCCATAGCTACAGCGATAAGTGAAGCTAACCACTATCCTGACCCACTCATTGTACAATTAAAAGAAGAACTTGCATCGCAATATGGATTAGAGCCATCCAACTTTTTAATCACATCGGGGTCTACAGAAGTGCTTTGTCTGATGGGCATGTATGCAGGCCTCAATGAAGGTGAGATATTAACCCCTTGGCCGTCATTTCCTACGATACTCATGTATGGTGCCAGATGGGGTGCAAAAAGTAAAAAAGTTGTTTTAACAAAAGATTATAAAATTGACTTCAATCAACTTAGAGACGGTATCAATCCTTCAACTAAAGTTATATCTATCTGCAATCCCAACAACCCCACGTCTACAGAAGTAGATCGTGATGAATTGAGATCTTTTTGCCAATCTGTCTCTTCTGATATACTTATATGTCTTGATGAAGCGTACATTCATTTTTCTAAACATGGAGAAAGCAGCAGTCTACATGATCTTGTAAAAACCCAAGACAACATTGTAGTAGTTCGGACTTTCTCTAAAGCCTATGGACTTGCTGGATTGAGATTAGGATATGCAATCTCTCATCCAAAAAATATTATGAGCTTACAATCAAAACATACAGGTCTAGACTTCTCTATAAGTAGCTTGAGTCTCAATGCAGCATTGGCAGTCATGGGTGACGATAACTTTATAGCTCATTGTAGAAAGCAAAATCAAAAAGGCAGATCTATTGTCTATGAGGCATTTGAAGATTGGGGAGTAGATCATGCTGTCTCTTCTACTAACTTTATATATGCAACATCTAAACGATTTGTCCCAGATGTAGTCACAAGACTTCGAGATGACAAGATTCTAATTACTAAGTGGTCAGATATGACAAACCATATTAGAATCAGTATTCAGACACCCAACGAGATGAGCATATTCGTAGACCGAGTGAAGAAGTATTTAGTATAAAACTACTTAACAACTTCTGATTTATTACTTCGTAACCATAGTAAGAGAGCGACAGATAGTAGTCCAGCCATCCACCATGTATAATTAGATGCAACAGTAGCAGATGCAACTTTCAGTGGTTCGCCATCACCATAATAGATGAATCCACCCCAATAATAAGGATGGTGATATGCAGCTGGAACAACGCTCAAAAAAGATTCTTGTGCAAGTGAGATTGAGGTTCTCTTAGAAGCACCTGCTATCAATTGTTTATAATATTCTTTAATCAAGGATGAAGTTGCTTTGTCACTCACGGGCCATAAACTCATCATTAAGTTATGACTACCCGCTCTGGCAAATGACTTACCAAGAGAATTGATGCCCTCGCCTTTTTGGATATTCCCAAATCCAGTATTGCATGCACTGAGGATAACAAGATCTGACTGTAGGGGTAGATTAGCAATCTCATAGGCATATAAGTAGCCGTCCTCATTGGTGTCAGACTCAGCTCCGAAGACTAACTTAGAGTATTCAGGTTGTTCGTCATCCACGATCGCATGAGTTGCTATGTGACAAATCGAAAATCTGCTATCCTGAATGGCATTTTTAAAGTTTGATTCTGTTGCATTAGTTTGTTCAAAGTAAGTCCCTTCCATCTTAGACTTTATAAACGCTAGTTCTTCAACTGTACCACTAAGCTGGCTGAGCCCAGCTCTAACATTATCGGCTTCTTCGTCAGGTATACTGCCATCACTTGAAAATGACGGGTTGAACGCCAACACTGCCTCTTTATATATTGATTCTTCTTTCTGAAGAGATTGGAGATATCCAAGTGAAGCAGACTTGAGATATGAAATGTAAAATTCATTTTTCAAATATGGCCAAGTGGAAAGGTTATTATATGGACTATTGAAGTCTATTGAGTCCATCAACAAAACAGAATGTGGAATTAATGTTAAGATATCGTCCGCTACAACCAAAACCTCAGATTTTAATTTTTCTCTTACAGGTTCAATACAGAGTCTCTGAAGTTCATAAGCTGCTTGCGCATATTGCTTCAGATATTTCATGGAAGTCCGAGATGGGTGAGTGATCGAAGTTCTAAGTTTATCAATTGTCAAAGCGAGATCAAAATCGATATGAACTTTTTTAAGTATAAATTCATCTTTACCGATAACAAATATGTATAAGTCTTCGTCATCAATAAAATACTCCAATAAAGATTGTTGATCCCCAATCAATGAAGATCTAACCTGGTCTACATTTACAATCTCAAATCCAAAGTTCTCTTGGTAGTATAAAGAGTAGTCAGTTTTTATAAGTGAAAGTATGTCATCTTCTTTTTTGCGAAGTATGAGTAAATTACTTTTTAGAGAATCTAATTCTTCACTTTTTTCGGATCGCTCGGCATTCTTTATGAATTGCTGTTCATTCTGAATATCCCTATGTACCGTTGCATAACTATCTCTTATATCTTCAGGTAGTCCGATGAGAGAAGCGCTATTCTCATTTTGGACAAGGTGCTCTCCCATAACCAAGTATTTAGACTTCTCTGCATACCTGAAGGCCTCTTCATGATCACCTAAGTTATAGTTAAGTCTAACTAATAACTGATATACCTCAGTGGTCTTTTCTCTCCAAAAAATCTTTGTAGATTCTTCTAAATGCTCAAATCGCATAAAGTCCACAACGATGTCAGCATAATGTAGCGTTTGGAGCGTCTCTTTACTATAATCATAGTCTTCTTTACCATTGTTTCCTGAAAGAGACATCAAGATTTTACTTTTTGTTATTAACTCATCGATGAGATATTGTTTCTCACCATTATCTTGCAGACCTGCTATTGTTATTTCTTTATGTTCTAATTCCGCGTCTATACCAGCTAATCTATAAGACAAAGCCTTGTTGATATAATCAAGTGAATTATAGTAGTCTCCTTTGGCTTTGTAAGCTTGAGCTATCAAGTGATAACTGCTACCAAGGCCGTCTGACCTCGTCAGATCAAAGGAGTGCTGATAAAGCTCTAATGCCCTTTTATAAAAAGAGATCGCTTCATCATATCTTTCTTCCTCTACAAGCATGCTTGCCCTTGATTCAAAGAGTAGGCTTTTTAAATCGTCGTCTTCGCAACATGCATCGAGTAATTGTTCAGATCTATTGAACCACTTCGTTGCTTCGTCATAGGCACCAAGAGTCATATGAGCTGTACCTAAATTATAAGTCATACTAGTGATGAAGCTTTCTTCATCTTCCATAGTCTCTAGGAGTGCTATTAATTTTTC
>CAZRXJ010000314.1:0-3792 GCA_964604025.1 uncultured Saprospiraceae bacterium
CAAGTGAGTGGGGGGTTATAGTACTGACCTTACTATTATTGATCCTTATGACATTGGCCTTTGAGCAAAGTCAGATTGGAATACCTATGATCTTGAAACCATGATCTAAGTTTCGAGTTTTAGAAATTTATCGGTTGCTCATCGTTCAGTTTTAAGTCCATCTCTTTTTGATTAGGGGATATGCATGACTTAATACTAAGGTGCAATCGCTTATCATTATATATAAATTGTATTATATATGTAATGTCATTGTCCTACCCGCGTCGCGATGACTTAATAATCATATCCACTTGGGAAAATAGCTGTAGCTTTGCCGCTTCCTAAGATCCAAAGATCGTATATGAGAGAAGTCATTTGTATTGTAACTCTAATGATGGAAGTTGCATTATGCTATGGACAATTAGACAATACTACAGATCAGACTAAGCATATCTTAGACCTTACTGACAAAGTCAGAACTTTGTGGCAGAAATCGGAAAAAGAGATACCTGCTAATTTTGTGGCGCTTCCTATACTTCCTAAAAAGCAAAATATTTCGCTACCGTTTGTTCCAGCAGATGATGATGGATATCATCATACGCAATTGACCCTTGGAGATGGCGCAGAAGTCTACTTGCTATTGGATAATTTTCATTTAGCTCAAAGCGAAATACTTCAAGTTAAGTCCACAGATGATTTATGGCCTTCTGAACAATATACTCACGAAGACAACAGGGATAGTGATCAATTAATCATAGGACCTTATATAGGAGACATCTCGCTGAAGGTGGCATCTAATCAAAAACCTTCTCTTACCCTTCACCAAGTATTTGCTAACCCTATCAATGTGGGACACATGGCGCTGGGATTTGATGCATCGTTTGATTGTCATCTTAACATCAATTGTGAAGAGGGAAGAACACTTTCTGATACAAAGAGATCTGTGATGCGTATCCGTATGGTCGCAGAAGAAGGTGTTGCGCTTTGTACAGGGACGCTTATGAATAATACAAGTGGTGACAGAACGCCCTATGTTTTAACAGCGTTTCATTGTCTGGTACCACCTGAGGGGACAATTACGCCTTTGTTTGATCTTTTTTGGTTTGACTTTAATTATGAAAGTTTCAGTTGTGCCAATCCAGAGGAAGAACCATTTCCATTTCAGATACAAGGCGCTGAGCGTCTTGCGCAATGGGAAGATACTGATATGATGCTGCTCCGTATCAAAGAAGATATTCCGCTTGAAGCAAATGTATTTTTTGCCGGATGGGACAGACGTCTTGATTATGAACCCGACACAACTTTTCTAATTCATCATCCGGTTGGAGATATTAAGAAAGTCTCTCTTGATGTAGACAAAGCATTGATCCATGATCGGCGAATAGGGTGGAACAATGGTAGTAACTCGCCAGAATTCAGCCATTACATCAATGATTTTGACAATACTACTTATGAACCAGGATCATCTGGAGCACCTATATTTGATAATCATGGAAGTGTACTTGGTCAATTGCATGGCGGACCATTGTCTGACGAGTTTTGCTCTATAGGTATAGGATATAGTGGTAGATTAGGTGTAAGTTGGGATACTGGTAACAGTGAAGTTGATAGATTGAGTGATTGGCTGGATCCGATCAATGAAGGTGTGATGTCAATGTCGGGGCTAAATCAGAAGCAAAGCGATGCTGTAAGTTTTACAGGAGTTATCTTAACAGCAGATGGTTTGTCTATACCTGATGTACGCGTATCCCTTACAGGAGATATGATTGCTTCTTTTTTGACAGGTTCTGATGGCCGATTCGTTTTTGAGAATCTAGATCCAGCAGGATCTTACTCTATAGCGTTGGATAAAAACACAGCCCCTTCTAATGGACTTTCTGCTACAGACTTGGTTATCTTAAGAAATCACGTAGTTGGTCGACAAAAGTTAGAAGATGAGTTTACATTATTATCTGGTGATGTCAGTGGAGATGGCAATATCTCAAGTGTTGACCTGGTCCAAATCCGTAACCTAATCATCGGTCGTCAAAACAGATTTCCCAATAAACCGTCTTGGGATTTTAAGCCTGCAAGAATCAATGTAGATATGAACACTGTAGTAGACAATGAGATTTCTATAGACATCGTCGGTTTTAAAATGGGAGATGTAAATTATTCTGCTAATCCTAAGCGGTAAGATTTTAGCTTAGATTTCGCATAGCCTTTTTCCAATAGGATGATTTGTAATTAAGCGAGACTTTACTATCGATATTTGTCTCTCGACTTAAGGCTCATAACTAGCTAAATATTTATTACTCCTTTTCTAATTGTGATTTTACTATATCTCTTCTCACCGTTTTAGATTTGATTATAATGTGAGTGCAAGTTTAATTCAACCTCACTCATTCTTAGCCCATACATCATTGTCTCGATTCACATCAAACAATAAATATTCAGGATCAATACGCACTTTGTGTATCTCTTGATTGGTTGAGATGTTAATCGTATTTAAAATCTCACTGACCAATAATCTTTCCTTTTTAATTAATTCCTCTTGTTTATTGAAAAGCCCGATTTCTATATAGTCCTGAAGTGGCAAAGACTGAAGCATATCTGTAACTATTGGTTCTGTACCATAACTACGTTTTCCATTTTTGTCAGCTCTGTATTTAGTGATCTTCAGGTTTATTTGCACCTCATAGTTCCCTTCTACTTCAATTATCTTAACTTCTGATAACTCATTGTCGTACAACGTAATAGTCTCATATAGATCATGTATTAGATATAGCAATGAATCAGGCGTCTCAGCTTTAATGTAATCAACAAAGTTGATGGAAGTAGGGAAGGGAGGCTTAGAAGTATTATAATATTTTTCGAATTGTGTGATGGCTCTATTAAAGTTAGTCTCTCCTATCATTGAGTTCATGGTGTAGAGGGCAAGTGCAGACTTTCGATAGTTTAGGAATTCGTTTTGCAAATCAGAATGAATGAGGGGCGTTTCGTTCGATCTGTGTGCACGAGCTTCTAAGTAAAGTTTGTGGTAGTTTTTTCTGATTTCAGTTACTCTATCTCTATCATAGCTTTTCTCGATGACCTTCAAAGCAATATAGTCTGCCATTCCTTCTGTAATCATCCTTCCTCCGGGGATGTTGGCTGGATCTACACGATGTCCCCACCAGCAATGAGCGATCTCATGAGCTGATACAAAGAATGGGACATTGAATACTTCATTATCACTGTCATGCACATCACACTTAAAGTAGGATTCTGAATAGGGCATAATATTACCGTGGACAGTCGCATAAGTTCCTTGAGTTTCTGGAAACTCAACTATACGTATGGTTTCAAAACCTAATGGCCCGAAAAGCTCGCTACAATATGACAATGAGGCATTGACACCATTGAAGAAGTGATCATCATTAGTATGATGAATTGGATGACGGTAGAGTTCCAATTGTTGATATGGGCCAGTGCTACTTTTCTTTTCATATGAGCCAGACATCCAAGAGAGTGTATTGACGATGGGTCCGTTAGAACGAAAACTCGTAAATCTTCTACCATTTTCTTTCCACTGGCGCTCTATATTTCCCAAAGTAAATGCTTGTTGATCATCAGATGTGCTGATCACACATTCGTAATTGATCATACCCATATCATTGGCACTAAATTCATAACCAGTCAGAGTAGTGTCATTAGGCAGTAACTCTTTAATTTCTCGTTCTTTTAGGCCATACTTTTTGCGATCCTTTGCACCAGTAAGTAAGATGTTTTTGAACCCCAGTCTAGGTAGAATATTGGCAGTGATATAGGTGCCGTTGGAGATCACACGACTGT
>CAZRXJ010000315.1:0-3792 GCA_964604025.1 uncultured Saprospiraceae bacterium
TATTCATACACAAGCTGAGGTTACTGAAGAACTCAATGCCCTTATTGATAACCAAAAAGAAGAGTTAAAAGCTCAAAAATCAAAGATCAATAACTTGATCTGGACCAAAAGAGAACTTTCTAAAGCTCGTGAAGAGATTGCTAATTTTGAAGGCCTTACAGCCACATATCTTGCTGAGATATCAGAATTAAAATCTCAAAACGAAATGCTTACGGCTGAAAATGGTAAGCTTACGAAAGACATAGTTGTACTTAATGACAACTTAACAACTGAAAAGCAACTTACTTCTGAGCTTACTGAGACAAGAGCTGTACTCATGAGTGAGAAAGAAGATCTTTCAGAACGTAATGCTTCTTTATCTGATAAAGTAGAGATTGGATCAGCTGTTAAGATTAATTGGATAAGCTTTGAAGGAGGCGAAGTCAAAGACGATGGTTCTTGGAGAAAAAGAAGAATCGCAAAGAGATCTAAGACTTTACGCACTTGCTTTAAGACGGAGACTAATGTTGTAGTACCTGCTGGAGAAGAGACTTTCTTCTTACGTATACTCGGCCCAGGTGGGGAGACGATAGCAGCTGACGATATGGGTTCAGGCTCATTAACAAACAAGCTCACAGGCGAAGAAGTAAGATATACGATGTCTGGTACATTGACTTACAACAATGAAGACACTCAAGCTTGTATGGATTGGGACCCTTCAGTTCAAGTAGAAAAAGGTGAGTATTCAGTTGAGATATTCAACAAAGGTTACCAAGTAGGATCTGGAAAGTTCAGCCTATAAAAATACCTCGGCCCTATATGGCCATCTCATTATACCGAAGAATAAAAGCTCTGACTTGTGTCAGGGCTTTTATTTTTATGTCTCATTTATAAACTGTGTCAATACTTTGACGTTGATATCATAATGAAAGTACTAGTAATTGGAGCATCAGCTAATCCAAGCAGAACAAGCAATCAAGCGCTACATATGCTAACTCAATATGAGCATGAGGTTGTCGCCATAGGAAGTAAGCTAAGCACCGTAGCAGGAATCAATATATTAGACGAATGGCCTGAAAATCTATCAGATATACATACAGTCACTTTGTATATCAATCCGTCTATTCAGCCTCATTATTATGACTATATTCTTGACTTGAAACCTGAGAGAGTCATCTTTAATCCTGGAACTGAAAATCCACAATTTATGAAGACCTTAATTCAATCGGGTATACATATTGAAGAGGCATGTACGCTCGTGATGCTAAGAACGAGACAGTTTTAGTTAGATCTTACAATTGTTTTTGTTTGCTGGCAAAGTACCCCTTCCATTTGTCAAGTACACTTTGGATATCGTTGGGGAGTTCAGAATCAAATCTCATGTCTCTCCCACTCTCAGGATGTGTAAACCCCAATGTCTTTGCATGCAAGCATTGTCGATCACATAGTGCAAAACAATTCTTTACAAACTGTTTGTACTTGCTATACACTGTTCCTTTTACAATCTGTCCACCCCCATATCTTCTATCTGCAAATAATGGATGACCGATATGCTTTAGATGTGCTCTTATCTGATGCGTTCTTCCCGTCTCCAACTGACACTCAATCAACGAAACATAATAGAAGTCCTGGATCAACTTATAATGTGTTATCGCATGCTTACCGATTTCGCCATCTTCATATACTTTCATTTGAAATCGATCACTTGGGTTACGCGCGAGATGTCCAGTTATAGTCCCTTCTGGTTCGTCAAAATTACCCCATACCAGCGCTTGATAACGTCTTTCTACTGTATGATCAAAAAACTGCTTGGCGAGATGCGACATGGCATAATCAGTCTTCGCTATAACCATCAAACCTGTTGTATCCTTATCTATCCTATGTACCAGACCTGGTCGATTGCGCGGATTGTTAGGTAACAGAGGTAACTTCTTTTGCTCAAAATGGAAGGCAAGCGCATTGACTAGCGTTCCATTCGGATTACCGATACCTGGGTGAACGACGAGTCCTGCTTGTTTATCTATGACCATGAGACTGTCGTCTTCATAAACAACCGTAATCGGGATATCTTCTGGGAGCACATCATGATGTTCGCTAGGGTCCTTAGTTAGCAACACTTTTATCTTATCTCCTGGTCTTACTTTATAATTACTTTTTATGGCCTTGTCATTAACTAATATGCCTTTTGTTTTAATGGCATTCTGTACTCGGTTTCGAGATACCCGCTCTAATCTGCCCATCAGAAACTTGTCTATTCGCATCTGTTCTTGACCCGGATCAACATCTATGTTATGATGTATAAAGTAATCAGGATTAGGCGCATGAGCTGATTTGTCAGGACTATTCATCCATACAAAGGTAGTTGTTTGATAGCCATCTTGTTATGACCCTAGTTTTCTCCTGTTAACCTGAAACATTACATTTGATGAAAATCAATCTCAAATGCGTCGGATATCTACTCTCTGTGTTAAGGATGCCAAGGACAACAGGACTACTAAGCCTCATCAGCTACCGATATATGCCACCTCTTCTTTCGAGTTAGAAAGCGTGGAAGAAGGTATGGCCATATTCAAAGATCCCATGAAGGGTCATCTTTATGGACGATTTAGCAATCCTACTATTGATGCTGTTGCCGAGAAAATCGCTCAACTCGAAGCTCATGACACTGCTGTAAATAATGCTTGGGGTATCATGACTTCTTCTGGTATGTCAGCGATCACAACAGTGATATTGTCAGAACTACAATCAGGGGATAAGATCTTGACGCAAGGTAACTTATATGGCGGCACAACCGAACTGATCAAGAACAGACTGCCTATGTATGGTATCGGATGCAGCTTGACTGACTTGCTTGATCTCGACCAAGTTAGAGACACCTTGAATAGAGACGATAGCATAAAGTTGATCTACTTTGAGACTCCATCAAACCCTGGTCTTGACTGTATAGACATCGCTGCCATCAGTGGTATTGCTCAAAAGGCTGGTGTCATAACAGTAGTAGACAATACTTTCTGTTCTCCTGTGATACAACAACCACTTGGAATGGGCGTAGATTATGTGATCCATTCTACTACCAAATATCTCAATGGCCACGGTAACTCCATCACAGGCGTTATGGTTGGATATGGTGACCAAAGAAAAAAGAAAGTGTGGTCGACTATGAAGTTGATCGGTACTAATTGCAATCCATTTGATGCTTGGTTGGTCAATAATGGTATGAAGACACTATCCCTTCGCATGAAGCAACATAGTGCTAATGCGATGGCATTGTCTCAATATCTTAGCGATCATGAACGAGTGGCTTCTGTTAACTATCTCGGACTCGACAATCATAAATTCCATCAATTGGCCAACAAACAAATGAAGTCATATGGTGGCATGATGAGTTTTGAAGTAGATGGCGGTATAGAAGAAGGTATAAAGTTCATGAATGAATTGGAGATTGGTTCTTTAGCACCGACGATGGGAGATGCAGACACACTCATCATGCATCCTGCTAGCATGTCTCACCTCAATGTAGATCCATCTTTGAGACTAGAAAATGGAATCAGCGACGGTATGATCAGAGTTTCTGTGGGGATAGAAGACATAGAGGATCTAAAAGAAGATTTTGATCGTGCCCTTCAAAGCATATGACTTATTATTACATAATTGCTATTTTCACTTACTAACATTTTGAGTATGTCCAGTCGTGTAAGAATCCAATTGATGATTATGATGTTCTTAGAGTTTTTTCTCTGGGGGTGTTGGTATGCTACGATGGGCAACTATATGGGTGCTATAGGATTTAGTGATCTTGATATTGGATCTGCA
>CAZRXJ010000316.1:0-3791 GCA_964604025.1 uncultured Saprospiraceae bacterium
AAGATTGGACGGTACAGATAGAGCGAAGACTAGGCTATTACATATGGTGCAAGAAGAACTTTCTGAGTTGCCTATTATTAAACCTTATGAAGCATTTGATGTAGAATTAGATTCTCTAATGAACTCAGAAGCTGCGGTTTTTGACACGGCGTTGGTCCAAGGTGTCAAGGCATTTATCGTACCTCATTATAAAAGTACAGATGAGTCTTTTGTGTACACATGCTTACGCAAAATGTATGGCGAAAAATTAGGAAGGGATTTTCATGTGTATACGATGCCTGTTGCGCTCAATTCTGAACGAATAGATATTAACATTCTAAAAAATCTGAGTATAAGAACAGCTGAATTTAGGTTCCCTAATCAGCAAAATTCGGAAGTTCAACATTTTAGAAAATCATTTTTAGAACAGAACGGTTTACTACCTCGTGAAGATGCTTATTACGGTTATGATCTTATGTCTTTTATACTTAGAGGATTAAGAGAACACGGTCAATACTTTCATTATTTTATGACCGGTGAGGATATTGACTTAATGCAAATGAGTGTCCATATCCAACCTTTTTATAAAAAAGATAACCAAGAATATCCTGACTTTATGGTCAATGATCACTTGTATATAATCGAATATGTGGGCGATCATTTTGAAGTTGAGGATGCTCGTTGATGGAGATTCTTGAACAGCGCCTTGAAAGATTCAAATCCGTAATTGGAAAGCGCCAATTTGATCTAACTATTGTGTTAGAGAACGTACATGATCCTCACAATATAGGGGCTGTCTTACGATCAGCAGATTCTGTTGGTATTAACGAAGTATACATAATATATACAGATCCAAGATTGCAAAAACGCGGTCTTGATATAGGTCTAAAAAGCGCTTCGGGCGCAAAACAATGGATAGCCATCAATTACTTCGAAGATGTCACGAAATGTCTTACTGCGGTTAAATCAAAATACAACAATCTATATGGGACCAAGCTAGATACGGATGCCAAAAACCTATATGATCTGGACATGGCATCTTCATGTGCTCTGGTATTTGGCAATGAACACAAGGGTTTGTCTGAAGAAGTAAGTAGCTTACTTGATGCTAATTTTATAATCCCTCAACATGGGTTTGTAAAAAGTCTAAATATATCCGTAGCCTGTGCAGTGACATTGTATGAGGCACAAAGACAGAGACTATCTAAAGGATTTTACAATCAAGATTATTCAAATGAATCCATCCAAAAGGAATTATTTGAAAAATATAAGGATATACATATCCAGAAAAAACTACCTAAGCACTAAGATTAAGCGTTTTCTTACCCTTTCTTACCCTTCATAGATCTCTAAATCTTCATAGAACGTCGGCCAAGAAAACCAGTAGCCTATAAATTGTACAGGTTTTTCTAAACCTTCAGATCTTAAGTCTATTGCAGTACCTAGGATATCATACCGCACGTTATTAGAATCTTCAATTACTACTGGAAACTGATCGTCACTCACTGCTGTATATGTCAATCCTGGTTCAGGAAAGAAGGATACTATAAAATTTCTTTGTGTATTTCTTACTACCAAGACGTCAGCACCCTCTATCTGATCTTCTATTAGCTGATTACCTACTTTACTATCAAATGGATAAGCCTTGAAAGTATCTCCGACTCTTACACCTAAGAGTCTATCTTTCTTAGGGAGACGATTATCGTTGTTGGTAATAGGAAACAATGTGCTATTGCTTGATCTATAATTTCCATAAGGATATCTTCCGTAATCTCTGTTTATACCTGTATCAGTGTTAAGAACGAGACTTTCTGGATAGGCATCACGCCAGTTCTGCCAAGTCACTTCGGCAAATGAAAACAACTCAGGCTTTGATCCAATTTCTGAACCATTGACACAATCTAATCTTTGTTGTGAATAGGTACTATTGGTCAGTCTATCATAAGGCATCAGGTTAGAATTATACAATAATCCAGATACACCAAAGGTCGTCTCTCTATCATTGATAATTCTGCTCCAACCGATTCCCGTACCAGTTAATGGGCAATAAGTTAATGCTATTTTCTCTCCGCCTATATCATCATTTACTATCTCATGCCAATCCAAGATAGGATGTGGATATGCTTTGATCTCATCTCCTATTTTTATGGCGAGTATGAGATCTCTATCATGAAGAAAATCAATCTCTGAGGCTTTTGAAAATCGAGGTCGATCGATCGAAGGTATACCATCTTTACCTGGGCCACCATCGAATACTAAGTTTTCAGGAATTAACCAATCACTCGCAGCGTTGTTGTTATTATTAATACCCTGACCAAGAGTTGGATCACTATCATCAGAACATGATAGAACTAGGAAACAAGAAAACGTCAAAAGGAAGAATAGTTTATTCATGATTTGTTATTTAATTAAGGTCAATAAGTTGATCGACATTATTATCAAGTTGGATTGTCTTAGACCATCCGATGTTCACTGTAAATGAGGGAGCAAGTTGTGTGTCATTAACTCTAGACCAAAGTGGAAATTCAAAATTGAAATTTAGACTACTTTTTAATTTAGGAAAGGGAAAACCATTACTAAGCCTTGCAAAGACAAAATCTCCACCAGTTCCTGGAAGTTCACTATTGCTAATCAGATCACGTGATGCATGTCTGTATCTAAATGATATCCCTGGAGTGATTATATTGTTAAATAATAATAGTTGATCAGTCATACCTGCAATCAGTTGAATGTCATCGCCAAATTCATAAGATTGGTTACCTCCACGAGCGCGATTATTTACGCCAGTGAGAGACCAGATCGAGTTAAAATAAAGAAGGGAAGAAGGACGACTCGTAAGACTGTGCTCTAATGAGCCAAGGAAAATTACATCCCATGCTCCACTGCCAGGTTGTAGATCTTCTAGTAATCGTAATCCTCTGGAATTAGTCTGTTCAAATCCACCCAAAGGAATCTGCGGGCCTAGCCCAATACGGACAGATACACCTTTCTTAATAACATCATATATCAACAACACTACTGGATCTCCAACACCAAAAGTTGCTTCCCTATCGATGGATCCAGTCCCAGAAGTAATCCTTCGAGTTTGTCTTACAACAGGAAAAAAGCCCTCAACAGATAACTTGTTTGTCAAGGTATAAGCACCTCTAAAAATATATGACTGTGTTGTTCTCAGTCTGAGATCATCATCGAGTGTGGAAGATTCTGTTTTTAGCGTTTGTAAAAAATTAAGATCAACACTAAAACTAAGCTGTATAACTTTATCTTCAGACGACTGAAAGCCCAAATTACTGCTAACAGGTACTCCACCAGAACAACAGGTTTGACTTATGAGATCATTCGAAATCAAGACATAGCATATAAATAACAAGTATCGCAGCATGATCAACTAAAAACGTTATTCAATCTAATATAGATTTTGAATCAATGCAAATCCATCTTCTATTGTCACCTACATGACATTAGATATCAAGCTGAACATCGTGAATGGGATTGACTATATTGAGTCATCTATAAGAATACTAGTAGAGATGAAGGAACATGTATACAGAACAGTAGTAGAATGGACTGGAAATAAGGGCTCTGGAACTTATGATTATCGTTCATATAGCCGAAGCCATACAATTATGATAGAAGGTAAGGCGAGTATATTAGGATCATCAGATGCTTCATATAGGGGAGAAAAATCTAAACATAATCCAGAAGACTTGTTTGTTTCATCATTGAGTGCTTGTCACATGTTGTGGTATCTACATCTTTGTGCCGAAAATGATGTTGTAGTACTCAAATACCAAGATCATGCAGTCGGTAGA
>CAZRXJ010000317.1:0-3787 GCA_964604025.1 uncultured Saprospiraceae bacterium
TTTAGTTAGATCCGTTGAAGCATCCGGGGTTAACAATGTCTTTTCAGAAGTATCCTTTGGTTCGACCTCAGATTCTTTCTTCTTCTGTAGAAAACTCCTATGGAAGATTAAGATAGACGCCACACCGATAGAGATAGAAGCATCGGCAACATTGAAGACAGGTCTAAAAAACTGAAATCGATCTCCACCCCAGAATGGCAACCAATCAGGAAGTGTAGTATTGATCATAGGAAAGTAAAACATGTCCACCACTCTTCCAAAAAGAAAAGGGGCATAGCCTTTTTCATCTGGAAATAACTCGGCAATGCCTTCGTGATACAATGGCTCATTAAACATCAATCCATAAAAAGCACTATCCAATATATTACCAATGGCACCCGCCAGAATCAGTGAAAGACATATCAAAAGACCCATAGATTCTTTGGCCTTAAGCAACTCACGGATAAAATAATATAAGAAGCCGACCATAATAATCCTAAACAAACTCAGGACGAGCTTACCAGACTCTTTCGTAAGTCTGATACCAGTGCAAGAACCGTCATCTTGTGTAACACCAAGACACTTTTCGCCAAAGGTGATGCCAAAGGCCATACCATCATTCTCTATAAAGAGGATCTTAGCCCAATTCAGCCCAAGTATGTCAAATCCTTGGCCTATACTATAATGTGTCTTTATATAGATCTTAAGCGCCTGATCGATGAGTAAGACACCCAGTACAATCAGTATAAGTATATGAGACTTCTTCAAATGACGCTATTTTTTAAATCTTGGTAAGAAAGAACACTGTCTTTCTTGGAGCGCCAAATTTACTATTTTCTTTTCTTAGCTTCTATGCTTAATGTCGCATGAGGTACCGCCATCAATCGTTCCTTCGATATTAACTTTCCACTTGCTCTACAAACACCGTAAACTTTGTTTTTTATCCTAAGTTTTGCATTCTCAAGATGGTGGATGAGTTTCTTCTGACGGGTAACCAAGTCAAATAAGCGCTCGTTGTCGACAGAAGATGTAGACTCTCCAAGGCTTTTAAACTTAGCTTCTCCACTTTCACTTAATTCTGCTATCTGACCTTGATAAGACTCTAATTGTTCTTCTGCATTAGCGATTTTTCCATCTATAAGTTCCTCGAAGACAGCAAGGTCTTTGTCAGAGTATCTAATAAGTTCGTTAGATTTAGCAGCCATAATATTTATTTTCACAGATAATAAACTCAAATACTTGGCCAAAAAGCCCAAGTAGTCATATCAATACTCAGAATAGCAAAAAAGTTCCCCTTGATTCATGACTTATTGATGTTGTAACTTTGTGTGAACATTTACCTAACCTGCAATTAGGTCCAAATAGTCAATGAATGAGTAGTCTTCACAATCGTGTGGATAAACGCCTGTTGAAAGAAAAACTGGCGACCACAGATATACCACGTACCACCCTTTCTTTTTACAAGTATGCCAACATTGGTAATGTCAATCTCTTCAGAGATCATCTGTATCTGCTACTGTCACGAGTTGAGACTTTTGGACGGATCTACGTCGCTCACGAGGGCATCAATGGACAAGTAAGTGTTCCCGCTACACAAATGAAGCGCTTTCGTTCGCTCATGGATGAGATCACTTTTCTCGAGGGTTGCAGACTGAACATCGCCGTTGAAGACGATGGCAAATCATTCTATAAACTTATCATAAAGATCAAGTCAAAGATTGTGGCTGATGGGATTCAAGATGAGTCATTTGATGTAACAGACAATGCTCGTCATATCACTGCGCAAGAATACAACGACCTTACATCTAAAGACGACACAATTGTGATCGATATGCGCAACCATTACGAAACCGAAGTTGGTCACTTTAAGGGAGCCATAAGACCTGATGTTGAGACTTTTAGAGAGTCGTTACCCATTGTTGAAGATATCCTTTCGGAAAATGCTGAAAAGAAAGTCATCATGTACTGCACCGGCGGCATACGTTGTGAAAAAGCTACAGCTTACTTCAAGCATCGAGGATTTGACAATCTATACCAACTCGATGGTGGCATTATCGAATATGCCAGACAAACCAAACAACAAGGATTAGAAAACAAATACATCGGTAAAAACTTCGTCTTTGATGATCGGCTTGGTGAGCGCATCAGTGATGATGTAATTGCAAAATGCCATCAGTGTGGCAAGCCTTGCGACAACCATACCAATTGTGCCAATGATGCATGTCACATCTTATTCATACAGTGTGACAATTGTAAGGATGAACACAATGGTTGTTGTTCACAGAAGTGCAACGAGTTCAATCAGCTTCCTGATGATGTCAGAGCAGAGAAGAGGAAGACCGAAGAGTTCAATGGGACAAAGTTTGGCAAGGGGCGGTATAAGGCTGCGCGGGGAGGGTTGTGAAAAGTGCTATCAATCAATTTTCCTTCTGCCTCAATTCTTTTGGCATCCCATTTTTCATTCTATTTATATACCTGTCAAACTCATCGTTAGTAATCAAATTTACATTGGGCTTCTTTCTACCTACTGTTATCTTATCACTTATATAGTAAGAAAACTCTGATGGTTCCCTATTTACTAAGTCAGAATTAGATATATAGTCATAATTAACTTGGACATTATACTTACTTGGGTCTTTCAATTTTTCAAAAAACCTATCAGAAATTACTTTTCTCTGAGGAATTTCTGATTCGGGAGCACCTCCAGTTCTATTGTACTTAGCTATAGATGATTCCAATAAATCTACGTTATACTCTTTTGCCATATCCTGCAAATCCGCTAATTGAATTGTAAAAATATCTAATGTCTTTTCCATCATATCAAAGTACCCTTTCTTGGTATAAAGGTCTGCTTTAAAATCAACTCCACTCTTTAAATTAGATATGTCATATACTTTAAATGACACAACTGAATTATAATTAAGAGATTTTAATTCGTGTGAGTCCAATGCTTTTTCATCAAGAACTATTTCGAAGTTTTCGTCTGTCTTGAATTTTTCAAAAAGTTCGAGGGAAGGTGATCTATATTCTGGCCAACCTGTCAACATATGTGGATCATATGCTCTTTCGACTATCGAAGTTGGATATTGATATCTCGCCTCATTTAGATGGCCCATTATTATAGTCAAGTCAACAATTTCATCATCAATTTCATAGTCTTGTGATGTATCTGAACAAGCATAGAGCAATACAAACACCAAAGGTATCATAACATACCGAAGGGCTGACTTAATCTTTTCATTCTTAGTATTTATCATTTTGACTCTTTTAATCATTGATGATTGGGCAAATCCAATCTGAAACAACCTGTTCGAATTATTTGTCGAATTATAATTCAATAGCTGCTCGGTATAAGCTTCTGGGCTGTCATTGGTCTTAAGTACATAATCATCAGCAGTATACTCATGGTTCTCCTTGAGGTCTCTAATTAGAAGATATGCAAATGGATTCCACCATTGTATCACAAGGATTAATTCTGCAATAATCCTATCTATACTATGGTAATGATTGATATGGCATTCTTCATGTGCGAGTATTTCCTTAGGTAATCCATTATCCAGTTCTTCTATGGAAATAAACAGGTTATTGAAATAAGAAAAAGGTGTGTTTTTATAAGATGAATTGATCACTCTTATCCTCCCTTCTTTATGATGATAATCTTTGATCGCGGAGATTTCTAACTTGAGCAAATTGTAAATGATTCTAATTATTAAGATCATACTAATACCATAAAACACATTCATATAGTCAAACTCTGATCTACTTTCAGTTATCGCAATCTCTGGTTGAGAAACCATAACATCCCCAG
>CAZRXJ010000318.1:0-3761 GCA_964604025.1 uncultured Saprospiraceae bacterium
GATACATTGCACAGACCTATAGACCTTACAATGGTTAATGATAATGATGGTCAAGGGTATTCTATTTCCTCATTTGGCTCCACAACAGGTGCGCAAGCAACTGGGTCATTGAGCCTTTATAGATCGAGTGGCACAAGAACAACTATCGAATCATTACCCGGCGCCACTTCTTCTGAATATGCAGATGTGGATGGTGATGGAATCAAAGAGTGTATTGCTCTTTTTTCACAAGGAAATGAACGTATCAATATTTATAAAACAAGCAAGCGCAGCAATTATCAATTAGAAAAGACCATATCCTTTCCGCCCGTTTATGGGACAAATAGCTTTGCATTAAGTGACTTTAATCATGATGGTTTTCTCGATCTCATAGTAACCAGTGGTGACAATGATGATTACTCTCAGATATTCAAACCCTATCACGGTGTCAGAATATATCTCAATGATAAAAACAACAATTATAACTTCAGTTACTTCTACCAGATTAATGGCGCTTCTGATGTAAAAACTTCGGACATGGATAATGATGGAGACATGGACTTTGTGGTAGTAGCTATGTATCCTGATTTGTTTAGTCGTCCGTGGGAGTCAATATTATACTTTGAAAACTTAGACAACCTACAATTCAAAGTTCATATGATAGAAGAAGAAGCAACTGCTAAGTGGATGCTATTAGAACTTGGAGACATCGATCATGACGGAGATACGGATATCATAGTTGCTGCTAATGACAAAATCAAAGGCCTGCTGCCGCCATCATTAATCGCCAAATGGAAGGAATCTAAAATCGGAATTAAAGTGTTACTCAATACTCATTTATAATTCACTTTAAATCCATCTCTATTTTTGGTTATGGAAGCCAATTGAGAAAATTGTAGTAAAGCTTCTTGTTTTGTAATCACAGGAAAGCCATAGTGTTCATTCATGTGCTTAAAAGCATCTTCACCTTTAGTCTTCTTGCGATTAACAACAAACTCAAGGTGGCTTTCCAGTCTGGACTTTATAATTTGATTCAATGCTTCTTCCTTGTCCAGTAAAGTAGCCGTAATGGATTCGGACAAATTATTATCTATCTCAATACCAATACTATTGCGTTCTGAAGCCATAGCCGCAAGCGAAGTTGTTCCAGTTCCTAAGAATGGATCTAAGACGGTATCGCCTTGCACAGAGAACATATTGATCAATCGATAAGGTATGTCAAACGGATAAGCTGCACTTCGTTCCCTTGCAGATTTGTCTATAAGCTTCTGCTTTGTTCCCTTGATGTCCCATACATCAGAAAACCATATGTTGCGCTCTTCCCAGAAATATGAACTTCTTCTCCTATTTATTTTTAACTCTTCTTTTTTGAATTCTCTCTTTCTACCTTTTCTAAATACCAAGATATACTCATGTTCTAAGGTGACATAAGCTCCAGGTGGATACATACCAGAACCCATAAACTTGTTGGGTGCATTGGTTTGTTTTCTCCAGATGATATTTGGTAGATTTTGAAATCCTAACTTTAGAAATGATTGTATAATACGAGCATGATTAGGATAAAGAACAAAGTTCTTATCAAGCGTTCTAGTGGCATCTCCGATGTTGATGCAAGCAATGCCACCTGTTTTCATTACTCGATAACATTCTGCCCAGACTTTATCTAACTCAACATGCATCAGTTCATAAGCTTCTTGAAAACTATTGCTTTCAAAGGCATTCTTTATACTGGGATTTTGGTTGATCATGATATTGTCCCACATCTCAATCATAGGATATGGCGGAGATGTCACGACGAGATCAACCTTATCTTCAGATATAGCTGACATATCTTGGGCTGGATTATATACTATCGCGTGTTCAGTCATGGCATTAGATTACAACACATCATTTAGCAGATCAGGTCTTCGAACTTTTGTACGTGCCAAAGATTGTTCTCTTCTCCAAGATTCGATAGCTCCGTCATTACCTGATAATAATATCTCTGGGACTTTCCAACCTTTATATTCTGCTGGACGCGTATACACTGGCGCAGATAACAGACCATCTTGATGACTATCCGTTAATGCGGAGCTACCATCATTTAAGACGCCTGGTATTACTCTTGATATACTATCGACTAACACTGCCGCTGGAAGTTCTCCACCCGATAAGACATAGTCTCCTATTGATAATTCAAGAGTTACATATTCTTCTCTGATTCGTTCGTCTATGCCTTTATAGTGACCACAGATCATCATGATATTATCTTTCAATGAAAGTTTATTAACCATAGGTTGATCAAGTGTCTGACCATCTGGTGTGAGGAAGATGATCTCATCGTAGTCTTTCATTGATGTCAGCTGCTCGATACAATTAGAAAGTGGCTCTACCATCATGACCATACCTGCACCACCGCCGTATTGATAATCATCAATCTGTCGATGTTTTCCTAATCCATAGTTTCTAAGGTCATGCAATGCTAATGACACCAATCCTTTATCCTGGGACCGTTTCTTTATACTATGACTAAATGGGCTAGTTAAAAGATCAGGTTGACACGATATAATATCAAAGTGCATTATTTTTATTTGCTAATAGATTAATTAGATAATGTGCTCATTAGTTAATGGATCGATAAGTTGATATTATAATTTAGAGTTTCCCCTGGTGATAGGTTTTTCAAATCTTGGACCTTGGATCTATATGAAGATCTGATGATTTCAAGTTGCTCTGCTGACATGTCTTCGATCATCGGTATACCTTTTAATTTCAAAGTCTCTTCTAATATCGATATCATATCAATGTCTTCTTGTTCATTCCAGTATTCAGTCTGCAATAGGTTAACAAGAAACTCAGCTTGTTGTGCCTCTATAGTAATATTCGGTTGCTTGTTCTTATCTTCAAAGTCTACTATCTCAGCTCCCTTATCTACAAGCCCAAAGAAGGCATCTTGCATCATCAGTTCTTGCTCAACTGCCAAGTGCGCTAAGTCATGATCTTCTATACCTCTTCTCAACTTAGTCCATGTCACAGTTTTATCACTTCTTGTTATAGTCATCACTACTGATCCATCTTTCTTTTTAGAAAATTCAACTTGCATGATCTAGTAGATAGAATCTATCACGTGGTCGCTTTGATGGCAGCATAGTTTTTATAAAAATGAGGGATCGTTTCTATGCCTTTATAAAAATTAAATATGCCATAGTGCTCATTAGGACTATGTATATCATCGCTATCTAATCCAAATCCCATAAGCACTGTCTTGGCAGATAGCACATCTTCGAACAGCGCAACAATTGGAATACTTCCACCACCTCTAACAGGTATGGGGTCTTTTCCAAATGCTTCCTTCATAGCAAGATGTGCAGCCTTATATTCTGGTGTATCTGTAGGTGTCAATGCTGGTTCTCCTCCATGATGCGGCGTTACTTTCACTTTGATACTATCAGGTGCAATGCTATCAAAATAATCAGAAAACAATTTCGTAATTGTCTCACTATCTTGGTTAGGCACTAGTCTCATACTGATCTTAGCAAAGGCTTTTGAAGGCAACACTGTCTTAGCACCTTCTCCGATATAGCCACCCCAGATTCCATTTACGTCGATTGTGGGCCTAATCGATGTACGTTCCAATGTGGTATAGCCATCTTCTCCTTGCACAGCTCCTATCTCAAGGTCGGATTTATAATCTTCAAGGCTGAAGGGCGCTTTATTCATCTCTTTGCGGTCTGCGTCTGAGACAGTTATTACGTCATCATAAAAACCCTGGATAGTGATGCGTCCTTGCTCATCTTTCATGT
>CAZRXJ010000319.1:0-3708 GCA_964604025.1 uncultured Saprospiraceae bacterium
CTTGATACAAGAATACCGTAAGGGTTTATCTTTGCACAGATCTTTAGATTAAGTAATGTTAACAAATCTGATCTAGAATATGGCTTATGAAGAACTATGAAGTAGTGATAGGAAAATCGAAAATTGAGCTGTCTCATGATGATCTGTCAGACATTGATGTCATACGCACAGGATCTAAGGAATACAATTCGATCTCAAACCATCAGTCATATTCTGCCGTCATAGAGCATGTTGACATTGATGAGAAGATTGTCGAACTGAGATTAAATGGAAAGTTTATTACTTGTCAGATTAGCGATGAATTAGATCTGATGATTAGATCGATGAAGTTAGGCTCGTCTAAAAAAGGTAAGAGCAAACATCTCTTCTCCAACATGCCAGGGTTAGTACTTTCGATAATGGTCAACGAAGGCCAGCAAATATCAGCAGGAGACCCACTAATGATACTAGAAGCTATGAAGATGGAAAATGTTTTGAAAGCCAATAGTGATGGTGTCGTGAGTAAAATTAATTGTTCTGAGAAAGATGCTGTTGATAAAGGACAGCTACTCATTGAGATAGAATAAAGAAAGTAATGAAGCTGTTCCAAGACTTTCAAGAAGTATCTAAAAAGCAATGGTTAGATAAAGTCACACGAGACTTAAAAGGTAAGAATATAGATTCTTTAACTAAAGCAGTTGTAGATGGTATACCTATCTCTCCATTCTTTCATAGCGATGATATTGTTTCGGATATTGATATTCCACCACCTACTATAATCCCATCTGTTTTAGGAGTCAGCATGAAGATTGATAACGATCTGACCGGCAACCAATTGATGTTGGAGTCTTTGGAAGGAGGAGCGAATTTTTTATATATCAAGCTAGAAAAGGACTATACGCCCAATTTCGATTTGTTGTTCGACAAGGTTTTACTAGATCTGATTACAGTAATTATCGATTGTAATAAAGAGAACAATATTGAGTCTATAGGCAAAAACTATCTGCGTGCTAATTATAAATTAACGGCACCTGATTTCCATTTTAGAAACAGTGATGCAGTGATGATAATGCCCAATGGCGATTTTTCAAAAGCGATTTTGTCCTTTATGACTGAAGGGGCATATTATTTAGAAAATATACCGCCAAGATTACCTCTGTATCTCCAATTGCATCTTGCACATGATTATGTACAAAATATTTGTATGATACAAGCTGTGAGATTGTTGTGGGCCAACTTACTGGAAGCTCATGAACTTCAATTAGATGATGTGCCACTTGTGGTTATCTGCAATGTAGATACAAAGACTTTGTCAGAAGATCAACATGACAATATGATCAGTATCACACAGATAGCGATGAGTATGATATCTGGAGGCGCAGATGTGATCATGTTACCACCATCCGATACAACTACTACATCAGAAGGAACAATGTTCACCAGAAGGGTTAGCCGCAATATCTATAACCTGATGACGATGGAAGCATATATGGATAGAGTGACAACACCGACTGCAGGTAGTTATTTGTTTGATAAGGTTTCAGCAGATATTGCAAAAAAGCATTGGCAGCAATTTATAAAAAATCATACTGCATGAGTAAGAAAATGATTAGAAAAATTTTAGTAGCTAATCGAGGTGAGATAGCACTAAGAGTTATGAGGACTACCAGGAGAATGGGGATATCAACCGTAGCAGTATACTCTGATGCAGATAGAGATGCTCCACATGTTTTGTTTGCAGATGAGGCGGTTCACATAGGTCCTCCTCCCGCATCTCAATCTTATCTTGTAATTGAAAAAATTATATCAGCTGCCCAATCTGTAGGCGCAGATGCCATACACCCTGGCTATGGATTCTTAAGTGAGAATTCTGAATTTGCAAAAGCCTGCTTTGATGCTGGCATTACTTTCATTGGCCCACCAACAAAGGCTATAGAGATAATGGGAAGCAAATTAGCTGCTAAAGAAGCAGTGAAAGGTTATGACATACCCATGGTACCTGGCACTGAAGAAGCATTAGAAGATCCTAAACAAGCGGTGACAATAGCCAAAAGTATAGGTTTTCCAATCTTGATCAAAGCATCCGCAGGTGGTGGTGGAAAAGGAATGAGGATCGTCGAATCTGCCGATGAAGTTCAAGAGCAAATGAAAAGAGCAGTAAGCGAAGCCAAATCTGCATTTGGAGATGGCTCTGTCTTTATAGAAAAATATATCACATCACCACGGCATATTGAAATTCAAGTGTTAGCTGATAGTCATGGTAATGTGATCCATCTTTTTGAAAGAGACTGTAGTATACAACGTCGACATCAAAAAGTAGTTGAAGAAGCACCATCGGCGGTACTGACACCTGAGCTGAGAGAAAAAATGGGCAATGCTGCAACAGATGTGGCACGATCATGTGACTATGAAGGCGCTGGCACTGTAGAATTCTTGTTAGATGGAGATCACAACTTTTACTTTTTAGAAATGAATACAAGACTTCAGGTAGAGCATCCTGTAACAGAATTAATTACTGGATTGGATCTTGTCGAACAGCAGATTAAAGTGGCACAAGGTGAAGTGCTTTCTATGAAACAGGAAGATCTTTCTATCAAAGGTCATGCAGTGGAGTTAAGAGTTTATGCTGAAGATCCAGAAGAGAATTTTATGCCAAGTATAGGGACATTAGAAACTTATAAAATACCGGTAGGTAAAGATATAAGAGTAGATGACGGGTTTAGAGAAGGTATGAGTATTCCAATTTATTATGATCCAATGATTGCAAAGTTGGTTACGTATGGCGCTACGCGACATGATGCCATCCTTAAGATGTCAGAAGCTATCCATAATTATAAAATAGAAGGTATTAAAACGACTCTACCTTTTGGAGCATTTGTGTGTAAACACGAAGCTTTCTTGTCGGGTAACATAGATACTCACTTCGTTAAGAAATATTATAATCCTTCTGAAGATGAAAATATTGAAACAGCTTCCGATGAAGAACGGTTAGCAGCACTAATGGCACTTCAAGCTTATCTTGATAAAAAAGAAGAACTTACTATAGCCAATACAGGACTGTCTAATTGGAGCAACAACAAATAATGAAGGATCTTTCTAATCATATTTTTAAGACTTCATTTGCGAAATCTCATGCGGTCGAGAAGAATGAAGCGTATAAGACTTCTGAAGGCATCACTTTGCAATCCAGATATGATCCCTCAGATGTGAAGGATCTAGAACATTTGGGTTTTGTAGCTGGTCTTCCGCCATACCTGAGAGGGCCTTACAGTTCTATGTACACTGGCAGACCATGGACGATTAGACAATATGCAGGATTCTCCACAGCTCAGAAGAGCAATGAATTTTATAGAAAGAATCTGGCACAAGGTCAGAAAGGTCTTTCAGTAGCCTTCGATCTTGCGACACATAGAGGATATGATAGTGATCACCCTCGAGTGACAGGTGATGTCGGTATGGCAGGAGTTGCTATTGACACAGTGGAGGATATGAAGGTGTTGTTCGATCAGATTCCTCTTGATAAAATGTCAGTATCCATGACTATGAATGGGGCTGTTATACCCATTATGGCATTCTATATTGTTGCAGCGGAAGAACAAGGAGTGCTTCCTGAACAACTGACTGGAACCATACAGAATGATATCCTCAAAGAGTTTATGGTGCGCAATACTTATATATATCCACCTACTCATTCAATGAGAATCATTGGTGATATATTTAAGTATACCG
>CAZRXJ010000320.1:0-3692 GCA_964604025.1 uncultured Saprospiraceae bacterium
AGAGGCATCTTTAATCGCTTGTATGATTTTCAACTCAGCACCAATAGGTTTGGGTTGATAAAACGACATTTCTTTGATCTCTTTAGGAAGATAATTATAGTCTTCTCCTACTTCATCATCATGAGTATATACATAGCCATCTCCATAACCAAGATCTTTCATTAGTCCTGTTGGTGCATTGCGCAGATGGAGAGGGATAGAGAGATTGCCCGTTTCTTTTACTGTTTGCATAGCTTTTCCGATAGCCATATAAGCAGAGTTGCTCTTGGGTGAAGTCGCCAAGTAGATGGTTGCTTGAGCCATGGGTATTCTGCCTTCAGGAAGGCCAATTTTCTTGACTGCGTCAAAGCATGCATTGGCGATCAAGAGTGCATTGGGATTGGAGAGGCCTATGTCTTCTGAAGCTAAGATGACGAGCCTTCTACATATGAAGATAGGGTCTTCACCTCCGATAATCATACGTGCCAGATAGTATATAGCACCATCAGGATCACTTCCTCTTACAGACTTTATAAATGCTGAGATCGTATCATAATGTTGATCGCCAGTCTTATCATAATTGAGGATATCGCTTTGGATGACATGTTCGACCATTGCGTTGTCAATTGTGATATGATCACTTGCAGACTGGCTGAGCACTAACTCAAGCACATTGAGTAATCTACGTGCATCTCCATTGGCATATTTGAGCAGCGACTCGTATTCCTTAACCTTGATGTCCAACTTTTTCAGCCAATCATCATGAGTCAGTGCATTGTCTACAATATCTTTTAGTTGCTCTTGCTTTAGTGCGTTCAATGTGTAGACTTGTGATCGCGACAACAAAGCTGAGATCACTTCAAAGGATGGATTTTCAGTAGTAGCGCCGATCAATGTGACAGTTCCTCTTTCAACCGCACCCAGTAAGGAATCTTGTTGAGATTTGCTGAACCTATGTATCTCATCTATAAATAAGATCGGAGATGCAGTATTGAAAAATCTCTGACTTTCTGCTTTTTTAATCGTTTCTCTTACATCCTTAACTCCGCTATTTACAGCGCTCAAGAGGTAGAAAGGCCGTTTTAGTTCATGTGCTATGATTTGTGCCAAAGTGGTTTTTCCTACACCAGGTGGCCCCCATAATATAATCGAAGGAAGTTGCCCATTATCAATTGACTTTTTCAACACAGCACCTGCACCAACAAGGTGTTCTTGTCCGACATAATTGTCGAGTGTCCTAGGTCTCATCCTTTCCGCCAATGGAACATTCGTCATAAGAGTCAAATATATAAGATGTTAAAAGAATATGAATCTTACTTACTGAAGTCATATGTCGAATTAGTATGATTAATTTTTAATTCGTTTCTTTCGAGTTATCAGTATTGAAAACTGTTATGAAAAGTCTTGAGACCTTAGATTGGGTTGTTATTGCTATTTATTTTTTAATTCTGCTGGGCATTGCTTGGTGGGTGATTAGAAAAAAGCAACAGGACACAGAAGATTATTTTCTGGCGGGTAGAAACATTGGGTGGTTTGTAGTTGGGGCATCCATCTTCGCTTCCAACATAGGCTCAGAACATGTGGTCGGACTGGCGGGCAATGGTGCGAGTGATAAGATGCCTTTATTGATCTATGAGCTTCATTCTTGGATAGTGCTGATGTTGGGTTGGGTGTTCTTGCCATATTATGCTCGAAGCGGTGTATTTACAATGCCTGAATTTTTAGAGAGAAGATTTGATGCCAAATCAAGATGGGTCTTATCAGTTGTTTCTCTTGTCGCTTATGTATTGACTAAAGTATCAGTTACGATATATGCAGGAGGCATTGTTGTCTCGGCTCTTTTGGGTATAGAATTTTGGGTAGGTGCGGTTTCTACAGTTGTATTAACTGGCATATATACAGTACTGGGCGGCATGAGAGCCGTTGTGTATACTGAGACAATTCAAGCCATAGTCTTGGTGCTCGGTGCTGCTACTTTAACTGTGTTGGGACTTAATGCTGTTGGCGGATGGGATTCTCTTACTGAGACAGTGACTCCAGAGTATCTTAACATGTGGCGACCTAACTCTGATCCAGACTATCCTTGGCTTCCTTTATTATTGACAAGCTCAATCGTAGGAATTTGGTATTGGTGTACCGATCAAGTGATCGTCCAACGTGTGCTGACTGCTCGCAATCTCAAAGAAGCAAGAAGAGGTACCATATTTGGTGCATTGTTGAAGTTGATGCCAGTCTTCTTATTTCTGATTCCAGGTGTTGTTGCATTAGCTCTCAAGATGAGAGGAGAATTACATTGGGATACGCCCGATGAAGCTTTTCCAGTTTTGATGTCTAATCTTTTACCTGCTGGTTTGCGTGGTTTAGTGGCTGCTGGCTTATTAGCAGCTTTGATGAGCTCTTTAGCTTCGGTTTTTAATTCATGTTCAACATTATTCACTTTAGATATTTATAAAAAACTACATCCTTCTAAACCGGAAAAAGAATTGGTGAGGATAGGACAGATCGCAACAGTAGTTGTTGTATTCATGGGTATACTTTGGATTCCGATTATTACTATGCTTTCAGATGGGCTCTATGAATATTTACAGAAAGTACAATCATACTTAGCGCCTCCGATAGCAGCGATATTTCTAATGGGTATTTTTTATGATCGTATCAATGCAAGAGGAGCTTTTGCAACCTTAGTGGGTGGCTTTTCTCTCGGATTTATAAAGTTATTTTTAGAGTTATCACAAGCGAGCCTTACACCAGGTTCGATGCTTCATAGTTTTGCAACGATTAATTGGCTCGTATTTGGTGTATACTTTTTTGCAATTTGTATCTGTTTGGCGATAGGATTTAGTCTTACCGCGCCTAGGCCATCATCCGTACAATTAGCAGGCTTGACTTTTGGCTCTGTAACATCCGAGCAAAAAGCTGAGAACAGAGCCAGTTATGGGATCGGGGACATATTGGCCACTATGTTAGTATTAGGAGTGATAGCATTTATAATGATTAGTTTCAGTAGTATCATATAGCCTTTGAATTACACTATTGTAAATATTTTAAAATGAAATATTCTTTAAGTCTGATTGTAGTGCTATTAACCTTTTGCTCGGGATGCGATAAAAAGAAAAATATTAGTAATGAAAAAATCGAGTTGAAAGGAAAAATTATAAAAACAGCTTTTGGTGAAACTTCCGATGGTGATGTGAATCTCTATACTCTTTCTAATGAAAATGGAATGAAGGCCTCGATTGCTAACTATGGTGGCATTGTCCAATCAGTTGTTGTGCCCGATAAACAAGGAGGAGTGCGCGATGTAGTATTGGGATTTGATAGTTTGTCAAGTTATCTATCTGAGCATCCATATTTTGGAGCCATAGTAGGGCGATATGGCAATAGGATCGCTCATGGCAAATTTTCAATAAACGGAGCGGCATATAGCCTGGCTACTAACAATGGGAAGAATCATCTTCATGGAGGATTAAAGGGTTTTGATAAGGTGATCTGGAAGACCAGAGAATCATATAGTAAGACTGGAAGTCCACAAATTATATTAGAATATCTAAGCAAAGATGGCGAAGAAGGATATCCAGGAAATCTGTCTGTCGAAGTGACTTATACTTTGTCTGAAGATAACGCCTTGCATATAAATTATAAAGCGACTACAGACAAAGAAACTCATGTTAACTTGACTAATCATAGTTATTTTAATTTGAATGGAACTGGAA
>CAZRXJ010000321.1:0-3685 GCA_964604025.1 uncultured Saprospiraceae bacterium
TAGCGCCTTATAACCAAACCAAGCGGCGGCCAGCAATATAAACACGCCTATCGTGAAGTATAAGAATAGAAATTTTCTCATACAGCTATATACGATTATAACTAAAGAAAGGTTGGGTCAACGAGTTAATGTTTGCGGGCATCATGTCTACAGCGCATATTGTCAATATATGCTATTCACCAATTACTGGTCCTATTGTCTATCATTGATATCTCTTTAAAACTCTATCGCCGCGCCAATGTATGGTCTTATAAAGCTTATATCTTCCTGCTCACCTGTAAATTCTATTGACTCGAATTGTCCATTAACATTGAACAATAAGTTAGCTTCTGCAAGTAGGGTTCGACTATAATTGACACCAGCTTTTACAATTAACGACCAATTAAAATAAGTTGACATATCAAGCCCTACACCCAATGAAGATTGTATGCCACCGATATATCTTATTGTGCTTCCTGTTATGTCCAAAGGTATGTAAGGTTGCAACACTGCCAGACCATAACCCAGTGAAGCATCGACAAATCCATGTGTAAGAGAATCATCAAAGGGATGTCTAACATATATGCCACCATAGAGATATTTGGTTTTGTTATTCTGCAATATCCTTTGCTCGCTGTCCCACCGATACTTGACATTAGCGCCTAAAGAATATTTCTGCGCCAGCTCTTTTCCTAATAAAAATGAGATTTCCCATATAGGCCGCTCACGGATATAATGATTATAACCAAGACTATAGAACCAGTCGCTTTTAGTATTTTTTGCATCTATCTCAGGCGTCATACTTTCTTCGTCAGCCACCACGTACATCGAGTCATTCAGTAAGCCCTTTACTTCTTGAGCTTTCAAGTTAATGTGCAATAACGACGAAATTATAATGAGGCTGAGCACTCCTTGGCGTTGATTCATACAGAAACTATAACCTATTTAGAATGGTCAGTTATTGTATATTGCTATTGAATTTTCTTAGGATGATAGAACTCCACAGCTTGCTCTTTGACTAATTGTAAGTCCAAGGTCATAGGTTTTAGTTGCTGATCTGCAAATAGCTGCATCTGATCTGTGAAGTGCTCATCTTCAGGATTAGCAGAACTTCCATAAGCATTGATACTTTCTATTATAGGACCCTTTTCTTTGTCAAATCGTACGATCTGGATATACGTTTCACCGGTGAATGCTTTATACTTTCCATCTTCATCAGGACGACTATACATGGCTGCGATGACATCCCCTCCACCACCAATAGGTATGTCTACATCCCCTCTTCGATGTCGTTGGAAGTCTCCAAGCGGTACTTCTACTTTTCCATATTTAGTCATAAGGATTTCATTTGCAGAAGCGATTGCATTTATGTAACTATCATCATCGATATGGTCATGTTTTTTATAATGTTGATACAATGCATCTTTCGCTAACAAAAATAAGGCCGCTATTTCATTTTCTTTTCTTGTACTTCTGTTCCAATCGTTGAGTAACGTTATAGCTTTTGTAAGTTCCGGATGCTTACTCGGATCTTGTTGCAACAACAACTCTTCGTTATATGGAAGTGACCGAAGTGATTGAGGGTATGTTCGATCATATTTTATTTTTAAAAACTCCTCATAAGACAAAGAAGTTACGGTATCCATTAGCTCCTGAAATCTTAATGACCGATTATTTTCTTCTTCTGGAATTTGAAAACTTATAGTTTTTTGCGACAAGTTTACTTTGGGGTTATCTGCGTCACCAGATGAGGAATATGGTGTGTTATTAGTATTGAATACAAATCCTGAAGTTGGATTAAACACATGAGGTAAGCTATCGATTGGATAGTATCGGTCAGGCCAAATCGTTGAAGCGGACTGACCATCTATAATACCAGTCCAGTCTATGGAAGTACTTTTAACAGGTTGCCGTGCATTACTAACATAATAGATGTTGTCTTCCTTATCTGCATAAACAATATTAGTACAAGGGATACCCTTAATCTCAAGAGCCGCTTTCCATTCATCCCACGATGTTGCCCTGTTCATCTTGTACCATTGCTCTATAGCTTTTATAGATTCACCTGCTTGATATCTCCATGCAAAAAACTGATCGTCTACTTGAAATGTGATACCGTATTTGCTTTTATAAACCTCTCTTGTAATTGGAATCTTTATAGGACCTAGTAACTTGACCCAAGATTTGAATACCTTCTTTTCTAAAGGCAACCATTGATCATCCATTTTATAATAATATGGTTTATCTGGATGCATGGTCAATCGATACACATCTGAAAAGTCAGCATGATTGACAGTATGAGCCCAACCTAGATGTTCATTAGTACCGTGAAAGATGGTAGCTGCACCCGGGAAGGTGCCACCTATAATATTGAGTCCTTCATCACTAATCAGATGGACTTCATACCAAGAGTACCAACCCTCCATAGGTTGATGAGAGTTAATCGCTAAAAAAGTCTGTCCTTCATTTGTTTTATTCGCACTTATTGCGATGGCATTAGATCCACGTTCTTCATCCTGTAGCTCTTCTACGATCGAACCGTCTGCTAACTTTGCAAGATCATTGCCTGCTCCTGATATCTCTACAAGACCCAGCATATAACCAGTTACCAGATCCACATCACTTGTCGGAAATAATTCTGGCAACAATAGTTCTTCTGGATGTAAGGCTGCATAGGCATTAACACCAGCCACATAGCCTTTTATGACTTTCATAGTCGCTTCATCTAACTCATGTATATGTTGGCGTGTATACTCTCTAATCCCCATAAACTTAATAGCAAAATCAGCAACGATACCTTCCTTACCTTTTAGTTCTCCATACTTACCAGTGATGGCTAACATTTGCTCTTGCAAAGTCACAAAGTCATCTTCACATCCTGCCCACGCTAAACCATACGCTACATCTCCATCTGTCTTGCCATGGATATGAGGAACGCCCCACTGGTCTCTATAGATCGTACAATTTTCATAGTCCTCGGATAGCTCAGGCCCTGTACATGCTAAGCAGAATGTTATAAGACATACAGATACCAACATACCAATCTTACTATTACTCATCCGATAAACTTAAACAAATTGACGATACTGATCAGAGTTAATAAATCACAATTTTGAAAGAAGAACGTTATATCCTTAGGTGTCTTTCTCATGATCCTATAAAAGCTGCATATCATACAGAAGAGATCATGCATTAGCCATCAGGCTATTAACTTATGTATCATTAGTTATAGCAAGCTTCATTGTACAAATCGTTAAATGAGATTTCGCACGTTCTACTTTTTCATTTTTTCCTTGCTTTTGCATCCTTATGTGATGGCACAACCTATGAAGGTTATAAGTGCTTCAGAATTTACAATTGGTATGTATATCCATGATATCAAAGAAAGTGAACATTTTTTTGAAGCAACACCTCAGGCTACACAGCAATATCAGATGGCCTTAAGAGATCATAAATTAGCTAGTGGATTTGGTTATACTTCTTTAGGTGCGCTAAGTTTTGGTATAGCATTGGCCCTTATAGATAGACATGACGGTACATGTGAATCTTTATGCTTGTCAACTGGGCAAGTGATAAGCATTCTTTCCGTTGCTTTAGTATTTCCTATAACCGGATCAATTGGAATCATAGCTAATCACTCTGCAAAAAGAAGATTGAAAAAAGCTGCACATATTTATAACGACCATAATGGTTATACACAGTCTTG
>CAZRXJ010000322.1:0-3676 GCA_964604025.1 uncultured Saprospiraceae bacterium
ATAGATTCTCTATTTGTATTGACCATTAAAGAATCAATAAAACTATAAAATCGATTTTTCCAATAATTCATCCATCCAGTTAAAAATTTAATTTAATAGCTATGTCCTCTACAACAAAATACCGTACATGTCATCTCTGCGAAGCGATGTGTGGACTTGAGATAGAAGTCGAAGACAACAAGCCCATCTCAATCAAGGGTCATAAGGAAGATATCTATAGCAAAGGGCACATATGCCCTAAGGGAGTTGCTCTGATGGACTTGCATAACGACCCGAACAGACTCAAATATCCTTTAAAGAAAACACTCAACGGATGGCAACGTATATCATGGGATGAAGCATATGATCTGGCAGCTTCTAAGCTTATAGAAATTAGAAAAAAATATGGTAATAACGCCATAGGTACATATACCGGCAATCCCACTGTACATAACACAGGTACCGCACTGACACTGTACGATACGATCAATGCCATCAACACACGCAATCGTTATGCATCCCATAGTCTTGACTCTGTACCTGTCTTTTTGGTTAACCAACTCATGTTTGGCCATAGCATGTTGGCACCTATACCTGATATAGAAAACTTAGATTATCTACTGATCATCGGAGCTAATCCTATGGCTTCTAATGGCAGCTTCATGTCTACGCCCAATATT
Source organism: uncultured Saprospiraceae bacterium (assembly GCA_964604025.1). Classification (GTDB taxonomy): domain Bacteria; phylum Bacteroidota; class Bacteroidia; order Chitinophagales; family Saprospiraceae; genus JAJRXG01. The sequence continues at coordinate 660 of CAZRXJ010000322.1, forward strand.
GGAAAGAAGATAAAAAACATCCAAAGGAAAGGTGGGAAAGTAGTTGTCATAGATCCTCGTAAAACAGAGACTGCAGTCAAGGCAACAGAGCACTACTTCATAGAACCAGAAAAGGACATACTCTTTCTACTAAGCATCATCAACGAGTTAACAACTCGCGACGCGATAACTCCTTCGAAAGCATTAGATCTTTCTAATCACTTGGGTGAACTTAAAGAGTTGGCAACACCATACAACAAAGAATTGGTCGCCCCCATCATAGGTATAACTTCTGATCAGATATCACATATCGTCGACGACTTGATATCACATCCACATAGTGTAGTATATGGAAGATTAGGTATCAATACACAGACTTATGGCACCTTGTGTCAATGGCTTGTTACATCTATCAACATATTGTTAGGGCAATTAGATGAAGAAGGAGGCCTTATGTTCACTGTGCCAGCCATTGACTATGTCACTTTGATGGCTCATGAATCTAAAATATTTCGTTATAGCAGTCGCGTAAAAGAATACAAGGAAGTAGTTGGTGAGTTTCCAACTGCAACCTTGGCAGAGGAAATCCTTACCCCTGGCGAAAATCAAATAAAAGGATTCATCAGTATCGCAGGCAATCCAGCTCGATCCGCTCCTAATTCTAAAATGGTAGAAGATGCACTGAAGAGTTTAGACTTCATGTTGGCTATTGATATGTACATCAATGAAACTACACAACATGCCGACTTGATCATGCCTCCTGCAGTTGGTCTTGAGACTATGCATTATTCATTTGTGCTACACATGGTAGCCACCAATAATACTTCCAAGTTCAATGAAGCACCACTATCCATTGACAAAGACCAACGATATGATTATCAGATCATGGGAGAGTTGCAACGAAGACTATTTGACGGAAGTGCCACTGAAAAATTAAAAAGTTATGTCAAATCAAAAATTCCACCTAAAACCAAATTAGATCTTGCACTTAGAACAGGACCTTATGGTAAGTGGGGCGGACGATTTCTAAAAAAGGATGGGCTGAGCTTAGGCAAATTAAAAAAACATCCAGGCGGGATAGCACTTTCTAAACTCAAATCAGTGCTCCCAGAACGCTTATTTACAAAAGACAAACGTATAGAATTAGTACCTGAATTATTTGCAACTGAAATAAAGAAAGTAAAACAATTACTACAACCTATAGAAAATACGATGTCATATCCATTGAAACTAATAGGCAGAAGACATCTACGTAGCAATAACTCTTGGATGCACAATCTTCCTCTTTTAGAAGGTGGATCAAAGACATGTACGATGATGATACACCCAACCGATGCACAATCATATAATATTAACAATGAAGAAACAGTAGAAGTGCATTCAGATTCCGGATCTATCAACATTATGGCTGAAATCACTGAAGATGTCATTCCAGGCACGATATGTATACCTCATGGATGGGGGCATGTAGGAGACGGTGTACAATTAGACACTGCTAAGAGTCATGCTGGCACTAATGTTAATGAACTGACTAATCATGAAAGACTAGATGCGCTTTCTTATAATATGGCATTTAACGGTCATCCAGTTGCAATTAGAAAATTAGCCTAGCTTTATTATAAACAATGTCTATCTCTATTCAGTATAGTTGCAATCACTCATCAGTAACCCGTCAAGTATGTCACTTAAAATTCTGCTTGTTGGCAATGACAATAATACTGTCAAGTGTTTTCTGTTCTGGCCAAACTGTAAGCTTAAATGGCAAGATAATCGATGACGCAACTGGCGAACCACTACCCTATGCCTCTATTTATTTTAATGCCACTACCAATGGTGTTTATTCAGATCTTGAAGGCAAGTTTGCAATTGAAGTAGATCCATCTTTCACAGAATTAATTATTTCATTTATAGGTTATAATACGATAAGGTACAATCTCGATCTATCACAACTTGACAGATCTTACAAATTTGAGATGACTGCAGAGTCTGAAGAGCTTCAAGAAGTTGAAGTCAAGTCCACTCGTGGCAAACTGTGGTTTGAAAACTTAAAAGTATTTACAAAGCAATTTATAGGTTCATCAAGCTTGGCATCAAAGACCAAGATTGTCAATCCAGAAGTATTACAATTTAACTTTGACAAACCTTCTAATACATTTTCAGCTATTGCTAAAAGTCCTATTGTTATAGAAAACGATGCCTTAGGCTATATCATAGAATATGATCTTGAAGGATACATCCATGATTATCAAAATAAGCGAGTATCCTTCTTGGGATATTCTAGATTCATCGAGATGGATGGCAGTAAGCGCAAAAAGAAAAAGTGGCTCAAAGAAAGACAGAGAGCTTACAATGGATCACCACAACATTTCTTTAGATCTTTAATTAATCGCAGTGCTGCAGAAGAAGGATTTATTATTCAGCAGGTCACAAAAAGTCCTAACCCCAATAGACCAACAGAAGAACAGATACAGACGGCCAAAGCAAAAGTAAAAGCGATCACTGAGTTTGGCGTATCTGAGATACCCGATAGTATTCAGAGCATATTGAAGCGACAGAGTCAGCCCAAGCATATACTTTATCTGGACACAACCGCACTTGATTACGCTCATTATATCAGAGACACTTTGGATGGTTCTGTGATTGTAAGTATTAAAGATCAATGGCAAGTCACCTATACAAAAGAAAAAGTGGATCAATTTTATAGGAACGCTAGTAGTCTATCTCTTCGTTCTAATAAAGGACCGCAGGTATCCTTGCTTTCTATGTCTACATCATCAACAATTGTCAATAACAATGGACTCCCCATGGATCCATTGACTTTTCTATTTGAAAAATATTGGGGATTCGAAAAAGTGGGTGACATGTTACCTGTGGACTTTATACAAAATAGTCAGTGACATACTATGGTGTTTGCTTGATGGTTCGCTCGCCATGTCGCTCATAATATTCAAATTGTATGATAACATTTTGCAAACAGCTATTCATCTAAACTAGTTTTCACCATAGGATAAGATCTATTAAATATCATAATTAGGATA